>DASVUG010000338.1:0-9783 GCA_036387155.1 Pseudonocardia sp.
GCCCGCGTCGGCGCGGCCGCCGCCCGCACCGGCCGCGTCGGCACCGGCCGCGTCGGCACCGGCCGCGTCGGCACCGGTGCCACCGCCCACGACCAGCACGGCCGCCCCGGCGGGCGCGGCGGGAGCGGCGTTGGCCGCGAGGGCCGCGCAGACGGCGGCCGCGTGCTCGGGCGGCGGGAGGTCGACGCGCTGGACCAGGCCGACCCGTCTCCCGGAGGAGCCCCCGAGCGCGAGCAGCACCAGGGACTCCCGCGGGTGGAACCCGAGCAGGAACGGCACGCCGGCGAGCAGCTCGCCGGGGTCGCGCAGGCGCACGACCGGGCCGGAGGCCGGCACCCCGGAGGAGGACGGGGAGGCGGGCCGGGACGGGAAGGCGGACGCGGCAGAGGTCATGCCGCGAGGCTGGCTCCGCCCGGACGGGTCCACCAGCCCTTGCTCCGGACGGCTGTGGACAACCGACGTCGGCGGGGTCGGCCTGTGGACAACCCGCGCCGACCGGGGGTCAACGCCTCCGGGCGGTGTTAACGTCGGCGGGCCGCGGAGCGTGGGACCGCGAGGTGGGGGGTCGGCACGTGCGCAGGGGCGAGAGGGACGAGGGCGTGTACGACTACGACCTCCTGGTCATCGGGTCGGGTCCCGGCGGGCAGAAGGCCGCGATCGCCGCGGCCAAGCTCGGGAAGCGGGTCGCGGTCGCCGAGCGCCGGAACATGATGGGCGGGGTGTGCGTCAACACCGGCACCATCCCGTCGAAGACGCTGCGCGAGGCGGTCCTCTACCTCACCGGGTTCTCCCAGCGGGACATGTACGGCGCCAGCTACCGGGTCAAGTCCGAGATCACGATCGGCGACCTGATCGCCCGCACGCAGCACGTGGTCGGGCGCGAGGTGGAGATCATCCGCAGCCAGCTGCTGCGCAACCACGTCGAGATCATCGGCGGCACGGCGCACTTCGAGGACCCGCACACCGTCGCCGTGCACGGCACGGCCCGCGGCGACCACAACACCGTCACCGCGGAGAAGATCGTGATCGCGACGGGCACCCGTCCGGCGCGGCCGTCGCACGTCGAGTTCGACGAGGAGCGCGTGCTCGACTCGGACAGCGTGCTCAACATCCAGCAGATCCCGAACTCCCTGGTCGTCGTCGGCGCCGGCGTGATTGGCATCGAGTACGCCTCGATGTTCGCCGCGCTGGGTGCGCGCGTCACGGTGGTGGAGAAGCGCCCGTCGATGCTGGACTTCTGCGACCCCGAGGTGGTCGAGTCGCTCAAGTTCCACCTGCGCGACCAGGCCGTCACCTTCCGCTTCGGCGAGGAGGTGGAGAAGGTCGAGGTCACCCCGCGGGGCACCGTCACGAGCCTGGCCAGCGGCAAGCGCATCGCCGCGGACATGGTCATGTACTCCGCCGGCCGCCAGGGCGTCACCGACGAGCTGCGCCTGGAGAACGCCGGCCTCTCGGCCGACCCCCGCGGGCGCATCCAGGTCGACGACCACTACCGCACCGCGGTGGAGCACGTCTACGCCGTCGGCGACGTGATCGGCTTCCCGGCCCTGGCCGCGACGAGCATGGACCAGGGGCGGCTGGCCGCCTACCACGCCTTCGGCGAGCCGGCCCGCGAGCTGCAGAGCCTGCAGCCCATCGGCATCTACACCGTGCCGGAGATCTCCTACTGCGGGAAGACCGAGGCCGAGCTGACGAAGGAGGCCGTGCCCTACGAGGTCGGGATGTCGCGCTACCGCGAGCTCGCGCGCGGCGCGATCATCGGCGACTCGTACGGGATGCTCAAGCTGCTGGTGTCCACCGACGACCGCACGCTGCTCGGCGTGCACGTGTTCGGGACGAACGCCACGGACCTCGTCCACATCGGCCAGGCGATCATGGGCTGCGGCGGCACGGTGGACTACCTGGTCGACACCGTCCTGAACTACCCGACGCTGTCCGAGGCGTACAAGGTCGCGGCGCTGGACGCCACGAACAAGATCCGGGCCGTGAGCGTGTTCGCCACCGCGCTGTCGGGCGAGTCGTCCGCCCACGACGAGCCGCCGGTGCACGACGAGCCGCCGCTGCCGACCCCCGCGGTGGGTTAGCCGCCGCGGGGCCCCGCAGCCGCCCGACCGCGGAGCGGGCCGGGCGCTCCGGGGGCGGCGGTCAGTAGCCGATCCGGTGGTCGTCCAGCCAGGGACGCGGGTTGACCGTGGTCCCGGCGGGGGTCTGCACCTCGACGTGCAGGTGCGGGCCCGTGGACTGGCCGCGGTTGCCGACCTCGGCGATCTCCTGACCGGCGGCCACCCGGGCGCCGACCTGCACCAACGCCCGGTTGACGTGGCCGTAGGTGGTCACCGTGCCGTCGGCGTGGCGCAGCCGGACCCACAGCCCGAAGCCGCTCGCCGGGCCGGCGGCGACGACCTCGCCGGCCAGCGGCGCGCGGATCGGCGTCCCGATCGGCGCGGCGACGTCCAGGCCGCGGTGGGCGCGGCCCCAGCGGGCGCCGAAGCCGGAGGTGACCCGGCCGCTGATCATCTGGACCGCCGCGCCCGCGGGGGCCCGGTCGGCGGTGCGGGCGCGGTCGGCGGCGTCCCCGGCCCTCGGCCGCGGGACGGCCGGCCCCCGGTCGGCGGCACGGGCGGCGGCAGTACGGGCAGCGGCCTCGGCCTTCGCGGCGTCCGCGGCCGCCGCCTCGGCGGCCCGCACCTTCGCGGCCTGCGCCCTCGCGGCCCGCGCCTCGGCCTCCGCGGCGTCGGCCCGGGCGGCCTCGGCGGCCGCCCGGCGGTGGCGCTCGGCGGCCTTGACCAGGCCGTCGACGTCCACGGTCCGCGGCTCGGCGGTCGGTGCGGCGAGAGCGGTGCCGGGGACGACGGGGGCCAGGGTCTGCGCCGACGCCGCCGGGGCGGTCGGCGCCGGCGCGTCTGCCAGCATCTCGTGCACGCCCGTCGCAAGGACGTCCACGCCGTCCGCCGCGGCGGGGAGGGTGCGGTCGAGGGCGAGCTGGCCGGTCGCCGCGAGCGCGCCGCCCGCGAGGACGGCCGCCACGGTGCGGACCATCGGGACGCCGGGCGATGCGGCGTGCACACGCCCTCCACCTGCTCCCGCTGCCGCCGCGACGAGCGGCAGCGGGAGCCCGAGGTGTGTGCGCCGGCCCAGGGGGGAGCGGTGCCGTGCCACTACCTTTCCTTCCGGATCCTTGCGGCCCGGCCGGACGTCCCGTGGGGATCGGGCGGCCACCTCGGGGGATGGTGACCGTGTCCGTTCTGTGATCGAGCCGTAATCGATCCGACGACAACGTTAACGGCCGACAACGCCCGGGGATGCGCGACGGCCGACCGCTGAGATCGCCGGGCCGGCGCCGGCGGCGAGTGGCGACGGCCACGGGAGCGCGGCGAACGCCGCGCGACCGGGTACCGCTCCCCGGACGCCGCCCGCCCGCCCGCGGCCGCTCACGCGCCGCGCCCCGATCCACGGCGGTCGCGCCGACCGGGGCCGGCCGACGCCGACCGGGCGAACGGCGCGTCCCCAGGACCGCCGCCGCGGCGCCACCCGGCGGTGTGGGCGCGTCGTCCGGGGCGGTGCGAGATCCTGCACGCATGCAGTCGGACACCACCGGACCGGAGACCACCGGACGGGAGACCACCGGCGCCGCCACCGACACCGGCCCGCCGGGCGCCGCCGGCCCGGAAACCGTCGGGCCGGACGCCGTGGGGCGCTTCGCGGGGCGCAGCGCGCTGGGCTTCGGGGCCGTCGTGCTGGGCGCGCTGGCCCTGGGCGTCGCCGTCCGCGCCGCGTCGTCCCCGGTGCAGCGGCTCGACCGGACGGTCGCCGACGCGCTCAACGCCGTCGTCGCTCCCCGACCGTGGCTGGTCGACGTGCTGCAGGTGCTCACAGCGCCGGGGTCGGCGGTCACCGCGTGGGTCGTGCTCACGGCGCTCACGGCCGTGCTCGTGCTCCGCGGCAGGCGGCGGCTGGCCGTCCACGTCGCGGTCACCGGGCTGGGCGCCGCCGTGCTCAGCCCGCTGCTCAAGGACCTGGTCGGCCGGCTGCGACCGGTCGTCGCCGAGCCCGTCGCGACGGCGGGCGGCCCGTCGTTCCCCAGCGGCCACACCCTCGCGGCCACCGTGTGGGTGGGGGTGGTGCTGCTCGTGCTGCTGCCCGTCGTCCCCGCGCGGTGGCGGCGGCCCGCGGTGGGCGTGGGCGTCGCCGTGGTGGTGGTCGTCGGCCTGACCCGGATCGCCCTGGGCGTGCACTTCGTCTCGGACGTCCTCGGCGGCTGGCTCGTCGGCTCGGCCTGGCTGCTCGTCACCGCCACCGCGTTCCGCGCCTGGCGCCGCCACGACGGGTGGGCGGTCGGGTCGGCCGTCGACGGGCTCGCCCCGGAGATCGCCGCCGACCTCACCCCGGAATCCGCGGCGACACGCGCCCCGGCGCACCGGTGGACGACCGCCGCGCAGCTGCTCGTCGGTGCGGTCCTGCTGACCGGCGCGCTGGTCGGCATCGGGCTGCTGCTGGTGCACCAGCCGCCCGGGTCCGCCCTCGTGCGGTTCGACGTCGGCGTCGTGGCGTGGCTCGCCGAGCACCGGATCCCCGCGCTCGACACGGCCTCCGCCGCCGTCGCCGAGCTGGGCGACACGGGGGTGGTGGTCGGCGGCGGGGCGCTGGCGGCGCTGGTCGCCTACGGCGTCACCCGCCGGCCGCGGCCCGCACTCGTGATCGTCGTGGTGCTGCTCGGCGAGGTGCTGATCTTCCTGACGGCCTCCGCCGTCGTCGGGCGCTCCCGCCCGCCGGTGGACCACCTCGACGCCACCCTGCCGCCGACCTCGAGCTTCCCGTCCGGGCACACCGCCGCCGCCCTCTGCCTCTACGGCGCCGTCGCGGCGCTGGTGCTGCGCGGGGTCCGGGCTTGGTGGCGGTGGGCCGTGCTGGGCGCGGCCGTGCTCGTGGTGGTCGCGGTCGCGCTCGCCCGGCTCTACCGCGGCGCCCACCACCCCACCGACGTGCTCGGCAGCGTGCTGTTCGCGTTGCCCTGGCTGCTCCTGACGCTGCGGCTCGTCGGGGACGACGACGCGCCACGCCGGTCGGAGCTCGAGGAAGGAGTGCCGGGACGGCGGTGAGGGATCCGCCGCCGGGCGGAGCATCCTTGCGCTCGGCACCATCGCGATATATCGTGATGGCACGCGAGCGACTTACGCCTATCGCAGCGGGTCCTCGCTCCGGGCCACGGACGGCCCGGCACGACTCACCCCAGGAGAACACCATGACCAGCATCAACCCCCCGTGGGAGGCCGGTTGGCCCGGACGTCTCGGTCCCGGCCGCTCCCACCGACGCCACCGCCACCACCCCGGGCCGGGCTTCGGCCCCGCCCAGGCGCACCAGGGGCCGCCGCCGGAGGTGCCGGACGACCCCGAGTTCGACGGCCCGCCGTTCGGCGGTCCCGGGTTCGGCCCCGGCTTCGGGAGCCCCGGCCCCCGCGGACGGGGCGGCCCCGGGCGCGGCGGGCCGTTCCGCCGCGGGTTCCCCGGCTTCGGCCCCGGGTTCCCGGGTCGCGGCGGCCCCGGCCCCGGAGGCCGGCGCGGGCGGCGCACCTCGCGCGGCGACGTCCGCAACGCGGTGCTCGCGCTCGTCGCCGAGCAGCCCCGGCACGGCTACGAGATCATCCAGGAGATCGGCGAGCGCACCGGCGGGGTCTGGCGGCCCAGCCCGGGCTCGATCTACCCCACCGTCTCGCAACTGGAGGACGAGGGCCTGGTCAGCACCGAGAAGGTGGACGGCCGCCGCGTCGTCCGGCTGACCGAGGCGGGCACGCGCCACGTCGAGGAGCACCGCAGCGAGCTCGACGCGGTGTGGGAAGCGGTGGGCCGCGACGTCGACGACGACGCGACCGCACTGTGGGAGCAGCTCGCGCAGCTGCACGCCGCGACCCGCCAGGTCCTGTCGGCGGGCACGCCCGAGCAGGTCACCGCCGCCGGCGCCGCCCTGGCCGAGGCCCGCAAGACGATCTACCGCCTGCTGGCCGAGTAGAAGCCCGGCGTGGCAGGAAAGCCACTTCCCCGCGGTCTCGCCGCATGGAAGTGGCTTTCCTGCACCCCCGGCGGGCGCCCGACTCGCGGTCGCATCGCGCCCGAGCCACGGCGAGAAGGGCGCGGGTCCCCGGGGCCGACCCGGGAGGGGTCCGCGCACGGAGGGCGCCGATCGGGAATGCTGGGGCGCATGCCGCCGGGTGCGACCGGGCGGCGCCCGCAACCGGAGGTGCCCCCGTGCTGGATCCCGCGGAGCTGTACCGGCTCGAGCCGGACGCTCCGACGCCGCCCGAGCCGGTCCTGGTGCTGGTGCTCGACGGCTTCGTCGACGCCGGGGCCGCCGCCCGGCTGGCGGTGGCGTCGCTGCTCGCGTCCGGTCCGGGCCGCCCCGTGGCCCGCTTCGACGTCGACCAGCTCGTCGACTACCGGTCGCGGCGCCCGCCGCTGCGCTTCGACACCGACCGGTGGGTCCACTACGCCGCACCCGAGCTCGACCTGGTGGCCCTCACCGACTCCGGCGGCACCGGGTACCTGCTGCTGTCCGGGCCCGAGCCGGACACGCAGTGGGAGCGGTTCGCCGCTGCCGTCGAGCAGCTCGTCGTGCGCTTCGGGGTCCGGCTGGTGGTCAACCTGACGGGCATCCCGATGGCCGTGCCGCACACCCGGCCGATCGGGGTGACGGTGCACGGCACCCGCCCCGAGCTGACCGAGGGCCACGAGTCGCTGTTCGCCGAGGCGGAGGTGCCGGGCAGCGCCGTCGCGGTCGTCGAGTACCGGCTCGGCGAGGCGGGTCACGCCGCGATGGGCCTGGCCGTGCACGTGCCGCACTACCTGGCCCGGGCGGAGTACCCGCAGGCGGCGCGGGTGCTGGTGGACCACCTGGCGGTCGCGACGGGGCTGTACCTGTCCACCGAGGCGCTGACGGCGGCGGCCGAGCGGGCCGAGCGCGAGATCACCGAGCAGGTCGCGGGCTCGGAGGAGGTCGCCCAGGTCGTCGAGGCGCTCGAGCGCCAGTACGACACGGTGGTCTCGGCGGCCCCCGGCGCGAGCGCGGGCCTGGGCGGCGCCCTGCCGAGCGCGGACGAGCTCGCCGCCGAGGTGGAGCGCTTCCTCGCCGGGCAGGACGACGCGGAGCCCGGGCCGCCACCCGGTGGACCCGGGCCCGGCGGACCGGGGCGCGAGGGACCCGGCCCCGACGAGCCCGGACCGGACGGCCCCGACGGGCCCGGACGCCGGCCCGCGTCCTAGGGTCGGGCGTGGGCCCGACGTCCGGGCGCCCGTCACGGAGGTGCGTGCGATGGCCGACCCGGCTACCCCGGTCGAGTTCTTCTTCGACCCGAGCTGCCCGTTCACCTGGCGCACGTCGCGGTGGGTCGCGGAGGTCGCGGACACCGGCGCGGCGGCGGTCACCTGGCGGCTGATGAGCCTGGCCGTGCTCAACGAGGGCCGGGAGATCCCCGAGCAGTACCGGGAGTCGGTCCGCCAGGGCGTCCGCGCGCTGCGCGTGCTCGACGCCGCCCGCGCCCACGGCGGCGGCGACGCGCTCGCACGCCTCTACACCGCGCTCGGCGCCCGCCTCCACGAGAAGGACGAGCCGGCCGACGACGCGACCCTCGCCGCCGCGGTGGCCGAGGCGGGGCTGCCGGCGTCGGTGGCCGAGGCCGCGGACGACGAGGGCCGCGACGCGGCGGTGCGGGCGGACCACGAGGCGAGCCAGGCCGCGGTCGGCGACACGGCGGGCAGCCCCGTCACCACCGTGGCCGGCCGCGGCTTCTTCGGCCCCGTCGTGGTGCCCACCCCCACCGGGCAGCAGGCGACGCAGCTGTTCGAGGCCCTGCGGCTGGCGGCGGGCGTACCCGGTTTCAGCGAGCTGAAGCGGGCGCGCAACCCCCTCTAGGAGAGTCCTGAAGAATCGTCCGCCCGCCGCGGAGCCCCGCTCGTGAGCTGGGTCGACGCCACCGGTTTCGCGGCGGAGGCCGATTCTTCAGCACCCTCCTAAACCCGGTCGGGTACCGACCCCGCCCCGGGTGTGCCCGGGCCCGATCCGTCTGATGAGGTGATCGTGTGCGCCTCGTCTTCGGATCCCACGACCATGAGGAGTACGCCCGGACGCGGACGGCGCTGTCGGCGCGCGTGGTCACGTGGGCCCGGCAGCGCGGCCTGCCCGCCGACCCGGCGCTCGTGGCCGCCGCGCTGGACCACCGCCACGGCGTGGACGGGCGGCTGGGCCACTGGACGCGCCACCACGTCGCCGAGGCGCTGGCGGTGTGGTTCCCCCGCAGCGTCGCCCTGCTCGACGACGACCGCGACGCCGTGCCCGCCGCGCTGCACGCGCTGGTCGGCTTCCTGGCCGAACGGGACTGGCTCGACACCGGCTCGTCGTCCCCCGCGGACCTGCACGCCCAGATCGACGGCAGCACGCCCGCCCTGCACGACGCGCTGGCCGACGAGCGCAACCGCGACCTCGGCACCTTCTGGGCGGTGCAGCTGCGCCGCCACGGGGTGGCGCCGGCCGACCCCGCGGCCGTCGCCGCCTTCCTGGACAGGGTCCGCCGGGGCGAGGTCCCGGTCGACCGGGACGCCCTGGCCGAGGTGACGCGCCGGGCGGCCGAGGCGGCCGGCCCCGCCCGCCTCACCCCGGACCTCGCGCCGGTGCTCCTGCCCGGCGCGGCCGCGCTGCTCGCCGCGGCCCGGGCGAGCGAGGCCGTCGCCCGGTTGCGGACGCTCACCCGCTGGGTGCGCACCGGGCGCCCGCTCACCGACGACGGGCGGCTGCGCCTCGCCGACGCCCGCGGCCTGGCCCGCGCGCTCGGCGTCGACGCCTTCTCGCGGGACCGCGCCCGCACCGCCGACGACCTGCCCGAGACCAGCCTGCTCCTGGCCTGGGCCCGCCGGGCCCGGCTGCTGCGGGTGGTCAAGGGGCGCCTGGTCCCGGTCAAGGGCGCCGCGCCGCTGCTGGGCCGGCCCATCGAGCTGTGGCAGCGGGCGTTCACCGCGGTGCGCGACCTCGGCGAGCACTTCGGCGGCAGCAACGTGTTCGGGGCGCCGTCGCTGTTCGGGATGTCGCTGGGCGAGGCGCTGCCGATCCTGCTGTTCGAGCTCTACGCGGCGGGCGGCGAGCCGGTCCCGCTGGAGCTGTTCCACCGGCTGGTCCGCGAGGCGGTCAACGAGCGGTTCGGCTGCGTCGTGGACGACCTCACCGGCGACGTCGAGCAGCGCCTGTGGCGCCGCGACGTCACCGCGCTGGTCGACGCCCTCGAGCTGCTCGGCGCGGTGACGCTGGGCGAGAGCCACGAGCACGACGCGCTGACGGAGCTGGCGGGCCGCGACGACCCCGACCCGACGCTGGTCGCGCTCACCCCCATCGGCCTGTGGGCGGTCCGGGAGCTGCTGCTGGAGCAGGGCGTGCCCGCACCGCTGGTCGGCGAGCTCGCCCACGAGGACGTCGAGTACGTGTGCGTGCGCGTGGCGGGCACGCGCCGCGAGGTCGCCGAGGCGGAGCTGGCGGCGTGGGTGGCCGCCCGCAGCCCGCGCGCGGCGGCGGACGAGCTGGCGCGGCTGCTGCGCCGCACGGACTGCCCCGACCACCGACGACTGGCGCTGTACGCGCTGCGGTGCAACGGCGAGCGCTGGACGCGGGAGCGGGCGGCCTGGCCGACCCCACCCGAGCCGGGGCGGGTGCCGGCGCAGGGCCGGGGGCCGCGCACGGGGCCGCTGCCGATCCGTTCGCACCGCAACGTCCGGGCGCACCAGCAGTAGGCGCGGCCGCCCACCGAC
>DASVUG010000339.1:0-7637 GCA_036387155.1 Pseudonocardia sp.
GCGGACATCCGCGACGCCGTGGCGCCCGACGAGACCCTGTTCGTCGTCGACGCGATGATCGGCCAGGACGCCGTGGCGACGGCCGAGGCGTTCCGCGACGGGGTCGGGTTCACCGGCGTCGTGCTCACCAAGCTCGACGGCGACGCCCGCGGCGGCGCGGCGCTGTCGGTGCGGCAGGTCACCGGCGAGCCGATCCTGTTCGCCAGCGACGGCGAGAAGCTGGCCGACTTCGACGTCTTCCACCCCGACCGGATGGCGAGCCGCATCCTGGGGATGGGGGACCTGCTCACCCTCATCGAGCAGGCCGAGCAGGCGTTCGACGCCGAACAGACGGCCAAGACCGCCGCGAAGATGGGCACGGGCGAGCTGACGCTGGAGGACTTCCTCGAGCAGATGCTGGCGATCCGGAAGATGGGTCCGATCGGCAACATCCTGAACATGCTGCCGGGCGCGAACCAGATGAAGGAGCAGCTCGCGGCCGTCGACGACAGCCAGCTGGACAAGCTCCAGGCGATCATCCGCGGCATGACGCCCGCCGAGCGGGCCGATCCGAAGATCATCAACGGGTCGCGGCGGCTCCGCATCGCGAACGGCTCCGGGGTGTCGGTCGGCGACGTGAACGACCTCGTCACCCGCTTCTTCGAGGCCCGCAAGATGATGAAGCAGATGGCCGGGCAGTTCGGCTTCGGCAGCCGCAGCGCCACCAAGAAGCTGGCCAGGAGCCGCAAGGGCAAGAAGGGCGCGAAGGGCCGCCCGGCCGCGCGCCAGGGCGGTCCGGCGCGGCTGCCGGCCGGGATGCCGGACCTGTCGGCGCTGCCGCCGAGCCTGCGCGACCTCCCCCCCGGCCTCGCCGGGTTCGAGGGCGGGCTGGACCAGCTGCCGCCCGGCTTCGACCCGTCGGCGTTCAAGCTGCCGAAGGGCAAGTAGCCCTTGCGGGGCGGTTCGCCTGCGGACGGCGGGCCGGGTGGACCGGGGCCCGGCGCTGGCGGCCGTCGCGATCCGTCCCCGGGGAGTGCCTACCGGCTGCGCGGGGTCCTGCTCGGGCCCGACGACGGGCGGCCGGTCACGCTGCACGTGGCGGACGGCGTGTTCGTCGACCCCGGCGCGGACGCCACCACTGCGCCGGAGACCCTGGCGGACGGCGGGTTCCTCGTCCCCGGGCTGGTCGACGCGCACTGCCACGTCGGGCTGGGGCCGGACGGTGCCGTGCCGCTCGCGGAGGC
The DNA here is from genome assembly GCA_036387155.1 of Pseudonocardia sp. Taxonomy (GTDB): domain Bacteria; phylum Actinomycetota; class Actinomycetes; order Mycobacteriales; family Pseudonocardiaceae; genus Pseudonocardia. The sequence continues at coordinate 1,224 of DASVUG010000339.1, forward strand.
CGCCGACCAGGCCGCGACGGACCGCGACGCGGGCGCGCTGCTCCTGCGCGACTGCGGCTCCCCGGTCGACACCCGCCCGCTGGCCGACCGCGCGGACCTGCCGGAGATCCTCCGGGCGGGGCGGCACCTCGGCCGGCCGAAGCGCTACGTCCCCGGCCTGGCGCTCGAGCTCGACGACCCGGGCCTGCTGCCCGACGCCGTCGCCGCGCAGGCCCGGGCGGGCGACGGCTGGGTCAAGCTGGTGGGCGACTGGATCGACCGCGGCGTGGGCGACCTCGCCCCGCTGTGGCCGGACGACGTGCTGGCCGCGGCGGTGGCGGCGGCGCACGCCGCGGGCGCCCGCGTGACCGCGCACGTGTTCGGCACCGACGCGCTGCCCGGCCTGCTCGCCGCCGGGGTGGACTGCCTGGAGCACGGCACCGGGCTGACCGACGACCTCATCGCCGAGATGGCCCACCGGGGTACGGCGCTGGTGCCCACCTTGATCAACATCGATACGTTCCCCGCGATCGCGGAGCGGGCCGGCCGCTACCCGGTCTACGCCGCGCACATGCGGGCGCTGCACGCGGGGGCGCGGGACGTGGTGCGGCGGGCGGCGCAGGCGGGGGTGCCGGTCTACGCGGGCACGGACGCGGGCACCGGGATCCGCCACGGCCGCATCGCCGACGAGGTCGCCGCGCTGCACGCCGCCGGGGTGCCCGACGCGCTGGGCGCCGCGAGCTGGCGGGCCCGGGCGTGGCTGGGCCGCCCGGGGGTCGCCCCCGGGGCGCCTGCGGACCTGGTGGTCTACCGCGCCGACCCGCGCACCGACCCGTCGGTGCTCCGGCACCCGGAGCTGGTGCTGCTGCGCGGCCGCCCGTACCGCCCCTGAGCGGCCGCCCCGTACCGCCCTGAGCGGCCGGGCCGCCCGTTGCCGCTGCCGACCCGCACGGGTGGCCGCCCCACCCGGACGCGGTGCTGCCGCGACCCGGCCGGGCGACGGGCCCGCGTTCGACGGGCGACGGGACGGGGCCGCCGGGTAGCGTCGGACGGGTGGGGGCACCGGACGGCGACGGCACGGTGGCGTCCGGCGTGGCGTCCGGCGGGGCGACGGCGCCCGCCCTCCCGCCGGCGGGCTCCGCGCCCTCGTGGTCGACGGGCGGGCCGACGGGCGGATGGGCGGACCCGCCGACGGTGCCGGCGATGTCCGCGCCGCCCGTGTCGCCGCCCGTGTCGCTGCCCGCCCCGCGGCCCGCGCCGGGGACCGGGTCCGCCGCGCCCGCGGCCGGGGCGCCGCGGCGGACGCACCGCTGGGGGCTGGGCGCCTACGTCCTCGTCGAGGCGCTGTTCCTCGGGGTGTCGGGGCTGATCGGGGCCCTGTTCGCCGGCGGTCGCCTGTCGGTCCCCGTGCTGATCGTGGCGCTGACCGTGCCGACGGTCCTGGCCGCGGGGGTGACGCTGCTGATCACGTGGCTGCGCGGCGGCGGCCCCCGGGCGGACCTCGGGCTGGTGTGGTCGTGGTCCGACGTCCGGACCGGCCTCGCGTACGGGTTCGGCGGCCTGGTGGTCACGATCCCCGTCTCGCTGCTCTACGCCGTCGTCGTCGGGCCCGACCGGGTCGGCTCCGCCGTCGGCGACGCGTTCGCGGGCCTGCGGGCCGGGCCGCTCGCGGCGGTCGCGGTGGGGCTCGTGGTCGTCGTGGTGGCGCCGGTCTGCGAGGAGATCGTCTACCGCGGGCTGCTGTGGGGTGCGGTGGAGCGCCGCACGTCGCGGCCCTGGGCGCCGTTCACGGTGACGACGCTGCTGTTCGCGGTGGCCCACCTCGAGCTCTCCCGCACGCCGCTGCTGCTCGTGGTCGCGCTGCCGATCGCGCTGGCCCGGCTGCGGACCGGCCGGCTGGGCGCGAGCATCGTCGCCCACCAGGTCAACAACCTGCTGCCGGGTCTGGCGCTGGTCGCCGCGCTGCTCGGTCTGATACCGGCGCTCTGACGGCCCGCCGGGTCCCGTCGCCGACCGCGGTGGACCCGGGTCCGGCGGTCGGGCCGGGAGGCGTCTGGCACAATGGGGGATCGGCTCCGCGGCCGCCCTCCACCGTGCCGCGGCCCACGAACGTCGAGGTACGCGGACCCGTTGCCCCACGCGGGCGTCGCGTCCTCCCGCCCGGCACCACCCGATCCGCGAGGAGCACCAGACAGCGTGGCCGTCAAGATCAAGCTGATGAGGCTGGGCAAGATCCGCCAGCCGTACTACCGCATCGTCGTCGCCGACGCCCGCACCCGGCGCAGCGGCCGGGCGATCGAGACCATCGGCAAGTACCACCCCAAGAGCGAGCCCAGCCTCATCGAGGTCGACTCGGAGCGCGCCCAGTACTGGCTCGGCGTCGGCGCCCAGCCCACCGAGCCCGTCGAGCACCTGCTCAAGATCACCGGCGACTGGCAGAAGTTCCGGGGCCTGCCCGGCGCGGAGGGCACGCTCAAGCCGCAGCCGGAGCAGGTGGACCGGCTCGCGCGCTTCCAGGCGGCGCTGGCCGCGGCGGGCGAGGAGCCGACGACCGAGGCGACCACGCCGCGCAAGCGGGCCGACCGGCGCCCGCGGGCCGACGAGGCGACCGAGGCCCCCGCCGAGGCGTGAGCGAGCTCACCGTTCGGCACAGCACGGCCCGGCGCGAGCTCGACGAGCGCCAGCGAGGAGAGATCGTGACGGCGCGCCCTGCTGGGTCCCGAGTTCGCGAGGAGAGGTCGTGAGCGAGCTTGCGAGCTCACCGTTCAACACGGCACCGTCCGGCACGAGCTCGACGAGCGTGAGCGAGGAGAGATCGTGACCGTGCTGGCCGACGCCCTGGAACACCTGGTCCGGGGCATCGTGGACCATCCGGACGACGTGCGGGTGGAGCTCGTGACCACCCGGCGCGGCCGGACCCTGGAGGTCCGGGTCAACCCGGAGGACCTGGGCAAGGTGATCGGGCGCGGTGGGCGCACGGCCACCGCGCTGCGCACCGTCGTGAACGGCGTCGGCGGGCGCGGCGTGCGGGTGGATGTCGTCGACACCGACCGCTAGCGGCGGTCGGGACGGCGCCGCCCTGCTCGTCGGGGTCGTGGTGCGCGCCCACGGCCTGCGCGGCGAGGTGGTCGTCGAGGTGCGCACGGACTCCCCGGAGGAGCGCTTCGGGCCCGGGGCCGTCCTGACGCGCGCAGGCGCGGACGGCGTGCCCGCGGGCGTGCTCACCGTGTCCGCGGCGCGCCCGCACTCCGGGCGCCTGCTCGTGCGCTTCGCCGAAGCGCCGGACCGGGACACCGCCGAGGCCCTGCGCGGCGTCCGGCTGCTCGTCGACGCGGCGGCGCTGCCGCCCACCGGTGACCCGGACGAGTTCCACGTGCACCAGCTCGAGGGCCTTCGGGCCGAGCTGCCCGACGGGACGGCCGTGGGCACGGTGCGCGAGGTGGCGCACGGGCCCGGTGGCGAGCTCCTGGTGCTGGCCCGCTCGGACTCCCCGGACGTGCTCGTGCCGTTCGTGCGGGAGATCGTCCCGACCGTCGACCTCGACGGCGGGCGCGTCGTCCTCGACCCGCCCGAGGGGCTGCTCGACCCGTAGACCACCGCTCGACGAGGGGCGCCCGGACGGGCGCCCCTCTTCTTCGTCCGATGTGTCAACCTGAGTTGACACTCTCCCTGCGTCAACCTATGTTGACACCATGAGCGAGGCCACGGAGGTCGCGGCGGCGGCGTCGAGCAGGGACCCGGCGGTCGGGCTGGCCGCGGTGGCGTCGCTGCGGCGGCTGCTGGAGTCGCTGGAGGAGCTGCAGGTCGCCAACGCGCGCGGCCAGGGCTGGTCCTGGCAGCAGATCGCCGACGCTCTGGCCGTGAGCAGGCAGGCGGTGCACAAGAAGTACCGCCGCTCCGGCCTCTAGTCCCGCGGTCCGGAGGAGGGTCATGTTCTTCGAACGGTTCACCGACAAGGCCCGCACCGTCGTGGTGCTGGCGCAGCAGCAGGCGCGGGAGCGGGGGGACGACACGATCGACACCGGTCACCTCCTGCGCGCGCTGTTCGTCGTGCCGGACAACCTGGCCGTCACGGTGCTGGAGGGCTTCTCGGTGCGGCGCGCCGACGTCGAGGCGGATCTGGACCGGCGCCGACCGGCGGCAGGGGGCGGCCCGTCCGGCGCAGTGTCCGATGCCGCCGCGCTCGCGGCGCTGGGCATCGACCTCGACGAGGTCCGCCGCCGTGTCGAGGAGGCGTTCGGGCCGGGCGCGCTGGACCGGGTCCGCCGTCCGCGCGGCCGGCGGCGGTGGGGCGGGCACCTGCCGTTCGCGAGGGCCAGCAGGAAGGCGCTCGAGCTGGCTCTGCGGGAGGCGGTCGGGCTCGGGCACAACGTCATCGGGACGGAGCACCTGCTGCTCGGGATGCTGCGCGGTGAGGGCCCGGCGCACGACGTCCTCGTGGCCCGGGGCGTGCGGCTGGACGCCGCGCGGGTGGTCGTCGAGGAGCTGGTGCGGGGTCGGCGCGCGGGGTGAGCGGCACGCGGGCGGGCGCGTCGTCCTCCACCCGCCCCAAGGGGCTGCTCGACCCGCCCCGACCCCCGCACGCACCTGACCCACCGTGACGACGGCCGGTCGCCGTGGTGCCAGCATGGTGGCCTTCCTGTCGTCGGACGGCAGCAATGCCACCCTGCTGGCGTCCCGGCCGCGGCGGCGTCTCACCGGCTGTCACCATCGACCCCGTGCGCCTCGACGTCGTCACGATCTTCCCGGCCTACCTCGCGCCGCTGCGCGAGGCGCTGCTCGGCCGGGCGATCGCCCGCGGCCACGTCGAGCTGGCCGTGCACGACCTGCGCCGGTGGACCCACGACGTCCACCAGGCCGTCGACGACGCCCCCTACGGCGGCGGCCCGGGCATGGTGATGCGCCCGCAGGTCTGGGGGGAGGCGCTCGACGCCGTCGTCGCCGCGGACCCCCGGCCGCCGCACCTGGTGGTGCCCACGCCGGCCGGACGGCCGTTCACGCAGGCCACCGCCCGGGCCTGGGCGCGGCAACCGCGGCTGGTCTTCGCGTGCGGCCGCTACGAGGGCATCGACCAGCGCGTCGTCGACGACGCGGCGTCCCGCATGGAGGTCTCCGAGGTCAGCATCGGCGACTACGTCCTGGTCGGCGGCGAGGCGGCCGTCCTGGTCATGGTCGAGGCGGTGGCCCGGCTCCTGCCGGGGGTGCTGGGCAACCCGGCGTCGGCCGAGCAGGACTCGTTCTCCGACGGGCTGCTCGAGGGCCCGGCCTACACGCGCCCCGAGACGTGGCGCGGGCGGCCGGTGCCCGCGGTGCTGCGCAGCGGCGACCACGGCGCGATCGCCCGCTGGCGGCGGGACCGGGCGCTGGAGCGCACCGCGGCCCGCCGGCCCGACCTGCTCGACCTGCTCCCCCCGGACGCGCTGGACGCGGCGGACCGCGCGCTGCTCGCGGGCCTGCGCGGCGAGGGCTGACTGCGGCGCGCCGCCCGCCGTCTGGCATCATGGAGAGGTTGCCGGCGCCCGATGACACATCGGGCCGCCCCCGGCGCCGACCCCCTCGCGTGGTGCGGCGCCGCCGCACGACCACGATCAGACGAGGACGGACCCCCGATGAACACCCTGGACGCCCTGGACGCGCAGACCCTGCGCTCGGACATCCCCGCCTTCCGCCCGGGCGACACCCTCAAGGTGCACGTCAAGGTCATCGAGGGCAGCCGCTCCCGCGTCCAGGTGTTCCAGGGCGTGGTCATCCGCCGCCAGGGCGACGGGGCGCGCGAGACGTTCACCGTGCGCAAGGTGTCGTTCGGGGTCGGCGTCGAGCGCACCTTCCCGGTGCACTCGCCGAACCTGGACCGCATCGAGCTGTTCACCCGCGGCGACGTGCGCCGCGCCAAGCTGTACTACCTGCGTGAGCTGCGCGGCAAGGCCGCGAAGATCAAGGAGAAGCGCGACACCCCGTCGGCGTCCTGACTCGTCGCGCCTCCCCGCCGCTCACCGTGCCGTAATCTCGTCGCGTGGCGTCACCCGAGTTCCCCGACGACCGGCGGACGGAGCCGCGCCGGTACGGCCTGGCGGGCGCGCCGGCCGCGCGTCACGGATCCGGTCGCCCGCGCGCCGACGACCCACCGACGCAGGCGCTGCCGGCCGTCGACGCGGCACCCGGCGACGCCGGACCGCTCGACGCCGGGTGGACCGACGAGGAGCCCGACGCCGCCGAGTCCGACGCCGCGGATCCGGCCGACCGGGCGCCCCGGCGGCGCCGCCAGCTCACCGGCTCGCCGGACGAGCGGCCCGCATCGAGCTACCGCGTCCCGGCCACGTCCGGCCCCCCGCCCCGCCCGGGCCGCCGTCGGCGCCCCGCCTTCTGGCGCGAGCTGCCGATCCTCGTGGTCGTGGCGCTGGTCCTGACGTTCCTGATCCAGACGTTCCTGGCGAA
>DASVUG010000340.1:0-2237 GCA_036387155.1 Pseudonocardia sp.
GTCCTTGTAGGCGTTCACCGCGCTCATGTCGATGCCCTCGACCGAGCTCTTGACGCCGATCTTGTCGCCCGACCGGGCCGCGTCGGCGACCTCGGCGGCGTGCAGCAGCGCCTTGGTCGGGATGCACCCCCAGTGCAGGCAGGTCCCGCCCAGCTTGTCCTTCTCGACGAGGACCACGGACATGCCCAGCTCGGCGGCGCGCAGCGCACAGGCGTACCCGCCCGAGCCGCCGCCGAGGATCACCAGGTCCGCGTTGTGCTCGGCCACGTCGCCATCTCCCTCGAAGTTGCGCAGACGACCGCGCCGGTCAGGGCGCGTCCTGACCATCCTTTCACTTCTCGGCGCCCGCGCGGAGGACGGTCTCACCGGGAGAAAACGGCCACCCGCGCACGTTGGGCGGGCAGGGACGGCACCGGTTGGCGGAGGAGGGCCGATGGGGTTGTGGGAACGGCTGCGCCGGCGCGAGCGGCCCGGCACGCTGCGGCGGTCGGGCGCGGACGACGAGGCGCACCTGCGCGCGTGGGCGGCGGCCCGCACGGGCGTCGAGGCGTTCGTCGAGCCGCGGACGACGGTGACCGACACCACGGTCGTGCTGGTCGCGGCGGACGGGGAGTGGACCCGCCGGCGGATCGCGGGTCCGGCGGCGGCGCGCCGGCTGGCCCGCTCGATGCGGATGCCGGTCTACGACGTCCAGATCGTCGGCTACCCCAAGCGGATGCGCGACCACGACGCCCGCCAGCGGATCCTGCGCGACCGCGAGCGGCGCCGCGACCTGGGCGCCTGACCGCCGCCCGGCCGGGTCCTCAGGCGGCCGGGGCGGTGGGCAGCAGCAGGCAGGTGGAGGTGGCGTGGGCGACGAGGCGGTCGCGGGCGTCGGTCAGGCGGGCCTCGGCGACGGCGGTGCGCCGGCCCCGGGAGAGCACGCTGCCCTCGCAGCGCAGGCGGCCCGAGTCCGCCGTCACCGCCCGCACGAAGCGCACCGACAGGTCGAGCGAGGTGTAGCCGGTGCCGGCGGGCAGCGTCGAGTGCACGGCGCAGCCGGCGGCCGAGTCGAGCACGGTCGCCAGCACCCCGCCGTGCACGGTGCCCAGCGGGTTGTAGTGGAACTCGGCCGGGTCCAGCGCGAACACCACGCGGCCCGCCTCGGCCTCGACGGCCTCGAACGGCAGCACGGCCATCACGGGCGGGGGCGGCACCTCGCCCGCGGCGATCGCCCGCAGCAGCTCCAGACCGGCGGTGCCGCGCGCCCTCTCGGCGCCGACGCGCGGGTCCTGCCAGCGGACGGTCCGGGACCGGTCGGTGTCGTCCGGCGCGGCGTGCTGCTGCGTCTGTTCCACGAACGCAGACTCCGGCAGTGGCGTGGGTCTGTCAAGCAGACCTAGCGTGGTGGCGTGGAACCGCGTGACTTCGCCACCGACAACTGCTCGATCGCCCGGACGCTCGGGGTGGTCGGGGAGAAGTGGACGTTCCTGGTGCTCCGCGAGGTCTTCCGCGGCGTCCGCCGCTTCGACGACATCCAGGCGGTGACCGGCGCGCCGCGCCAGGTCCTCACCGACCGCCTCGCCGCGCTGGTCGACCACGCGGTCCTGCGCCGCCAGCCGTACCGGGAGCCGGGCCGGCGGGAACGCCACGAGTACCGCCTCACCGACAAGGGGCTCGACCTGTACCCGGTGCTGCTGGCGCTGCTCGCCTGGGGCGACCGGCACGTCCCCGCCCCGGACGGGCCGGCCCTGCGCGTCGAGCACCGCGACTGCGGGGCCGAGGTCGCACTGCACCTGCGGTGCGCCGCCGGCCACGACGTCGCGGCCATGCGCGAGGTTGCGCCCCGCCCCGGCCCCGGAGCCCGGCCGCGGTCCACGCACCACGAGTAGCCGATCGAGGCCGGCGCCCGCGGCCGGTGATCGCGGCCGGCGCCCGCGGCCGGTGATCGCCCGTTGCGCGCGTCCGCGGTCGTCCGCACAGCACTGCGCGCCCCCGACCGGCGATCATCCGCCCCGTCCGGGGTCCGGACGGGGCGAAGACCGCTACCCGTTCTCGGCGATGTCGGCCAGCACCGCGGCCAGGGTGCGCACCGGCACGCCCGTGCCGCCCTTGGTGGTGTAGCCGTACGGGCCGCCGGTGTGGAAGGCCGGGCCCGCGACGTCGAGGTGGGTCCAGGCCAGGCCGTCCGGGACGAACTCGCGCAGGAAGATCCCCGCGGCGAGCATGCCGCCGTGCCGGTTGCCGGTGACGTTGGC
>DASVUG010000341.1:0-5602 GCA_036387155.1 Pseudonocardia sp.
CGCTGGTCTCGACGCTCGTCTTCGCCGCCGTCGTGCTGGTCGGGCTCACGAGCACGCCGGGCTGGCCGCGCGTCCGAGCGACGTTCCTCGACCCCGAGATCGCGTGGTCGGCGCTGCCGTCGGTGCTCGCCGGGCTCTGGCTCAACGTCCGCGTGCTCGCGGTCACCGAGGTCGGCGTCCTCGCGCTGGGGCTGCTGATCGCCGTCCTGCGCACCCTGCGCGGCGCGGTGTTCTTCCCGCTGCGCGCCCTCGCGACCGGCTACGTCGACCTGTTCCGCGGGGTGCCGCTGCTGATCGCGCTCTACCTCGTCGGCTTCGGCGTGCCCGCGCTGCGGCTGCAGGGCGTCCCCACGAGCACGGCCGTCCTCGGGACGGTCACGCTGATCCTGGTCTACTCCGCCTACGTCGCCGAGGTGTTCCGCGCCGGCATCGAGTCGATCCACCCGTCCCAGCGCGCCGCGGCCCGCTCGCTGGGGCTGACCCACCGCCAGGCGATGCGCCTGGTGATCCTCCCCCAGGCCGTCCGCCGGGTGCTGCCGCCGCTGCTCAACGACTTCGTCGCGCTGCAGAAGGACGTCGGGCTGATCTCCGTGCTCGGGGCCGTCGACGCCATCCGCGCCGCGCAGATCGCCTCGGCGCGGACCTTCAACTTCACCCCCTACGTCGTCGCCGCGCTGCTGTTCGTGCTGCTCGCGGTCCCGACGGGGCGCATCGCGGACGCGGTGGCCGCGCGGGCGGCGCGCCGGCAGGGGCTCGTGTGAGACCGGACGGCAGGCCGCGTGTTTCACGTGGAACACCGTCGCGGATCGACCGACGACCGACGTCGACCCGCCGGTGCCCGCGGTGAGACCCGTCCTGGAGGTCCGCGGGCTGGCCAAGAACTACGGCCCGACGCCGGTGCTGCGCGGGGTCGACCTGACCGTCGACGAGCACCGCGTCGTCACGCTGATCGGCTCCTCGGGATCGGGGAAGTCGACGCTGCTGCGGTGCGTCGACCTGCTGGAGGAGATCGACGACGGGCAGGTGTTCCTCGACGGCGTCGACGTGTCCGACCCGCGGGCCGACGTCGCCGCGGCGCAGCGCCGGATGGGCATCGTGTTCCAGGCGTTCAACCTCTTCCCGCACATGTCGGTGCGGCAGAACGTCACGCTCGCCCCGCGGGTGGTGCACGGGGTGGGCGCCGCGGAGGCCGACGCGCGGGCCGACGCGCTCCTCGAGCGGGTGGGGCTGGCCGGGTTCGCCGACGCCCACCCCGACCGGCTCTCGGGCGGTCAGCAGCAGCGGGTGGCGATCGCGCGGGCGCTGGCGGTGCAGCCGCGGCTGCTGCTGCTGGACGAGATCACCTCGGCGCTCGACCCCGAGCTCGTCGGCGAGGTGCTCGCCATCGTGCGCGACCTCGCCGCGTCCGGGGTCACGATCCTGATGGCCACCCACGAGATGGGGTTCGCCCGGCAGGTCGCCGACACCGTCTGCTTCCTCGACGGCGGCCGGGTGCTGGAGTCCGGGCCACCGGCCCAGGTGCTGGGCGACCCGGTGCAGGAGCGGACGCGGCGGTTCCTCCGCCACCTCGTGGAGGCCGGCCGCCTGGCGTGACCCCCCGGCGTCGCTAGAGGGGCGCCACCCGGCCCCGGAAGCGGTCCGCGGCCACCAGCAGGGTGGTGTCGCCGGTGCGGGCGTACTCCCGCCCGGCGGCCTCGGTGAGCTTGACGACGTGCTCGTCGCCGTGCTCGACGGCGCGCGGGACCAGGCGGTCGAGCAGGGGCGCGGGGTCGGTGTCGACGGCCTCGACCTCGGCCTGTTCGCGCGGCACCGCGAAGGCCGCGACGATCGCCCCGACCACCTGCCAACTCACGGCGACGCTCGCCCGGGCCAGGTCGGCGGGCAGCTCGGGCAGCACGAGCCGGACGGCGGCCGGGGCCGTGACCGCGTGGCAGAAGGCGATCGGCGCGTCGTCGCGGGCCGCCAGCACCCGCGCGGCCGCCCCGATCAGCTCGTCCAGCGCGGCATCCGGTGTGGCGGCCGCCGGACCCCACCCGTCCAGGCCCGCCGCGAGGCCGTCGAGCCGGCCCAGCGCCGCCAGCCGCCCGCTGATCCCCGGTCCGGCGGACGGCACGTCGGGGTCCAGCCGCGGCAGCGCGGCCGTCGCGGACACGGCGTCGTGCGGGCCGCGCAGCTCCGGGGCGCCGGGCACGGTCTGGTAGCGCGCCGCCCAGAGGGCCAGCCCCTGGGCCAGCTCGTCGACCAGCAGCGGATCGGGGCGCGGGCCGGCCGTGCGCAGTGACCGGACGGCGTGCGCCGTGCGGATCACACCGTGCGTCGCGCTCGCCGCCAGTCCCGGCAGCAGGCGCGGCCACCAGCGCAGGAGCAGCGCCTGCCAGTCGGTCTCGCGGGCCTGCCGGCGCAGCAGGGCCGTCCAGTCGCCGAAGAGCCGCACGTCGCCCAGGTGCTCGCGCCACGCGTCTTCACGGATGCCGCGCACCACCTCGGGAGCGTCGTCGAGCCGGTGGCGGTAGGCGTCGACCCAGCGGGGCACGGCGTCCGCCGCGCCGATCCGCACGAGCGCCTCCGCGGCCATCGGCCCGTGGTTGGCGAGGAAACCGTCGAACTCCGGGCCGGTGCCGCGCAGCCGGTCGAGGGCGTCGAGCAGGGCGTCGTGCGTCACCCGGACAGTGTGGGCCGCAGCACGGGCACCCGGTGGGTCGATGCCTTCCCGCCTGCGCCGTCGCCAACCGCGCGCCGCGTCCTCGACCCGCCGATCCCCTGGTCAGGGGCCGTGCCGACGGCCGTGGCGGCGACGGGGCGGCGCCCCGCCGCGGATGCGGCGGGGTGAGCACGATCAGGTCACGATCCGTTGCTCCGCCCTCCCGTTTGCATTGTTCGGCCGAGGACCGGGCACTCCTGCGTCATACGGGCCGTGCACGAGGCCCCTGCAGAAGCGGAGGAAGAATGACTCTCACGGGCATCATCACGGCCATCGTCATCGGCGCCATCATCGGCGCGCTCGGGCGTCTCGTCGTCCCGGGTCGGCAGCCGATCCCGATCTGGCTGACCATCGTCGTCGGCATCATCGCGGCCCTGATCGGCAGCGCGATCGCCCGCAGCCTCGGCTTCGCCAACACCTCCGGCATCGACTGGCGCGAGCTGATCGTCCAGGTGATCCTCGCGGCCATCGGCGTGGTGATCGCGGCCAACCTGTACACCCGGCGCGGCCGCAGCAGCCTGCGGTAAGTCCCGCCGTCCCACCGGAGCCGGGCATCCCGATCGGGGTGCCCGGCTCCGGTGCGTCCGGGGCCCGCACCGTCCTCGCGCCGTCAGCGCGGCCACAGGATCGCCTGGGTGCAGCGGAACAGCGCCACCGCCCTGCCGGTGTCCTCGGCCGCCACCGTCGCGTCCCAGACCTGCGTCGTCCGCCCGGCGTGCACCAGCCGCGCGTCGCAGGTCAGGCCGCCCTCGCGGGCAGTGCTCAGGAAGTTCGACTTGAGCTCGATGGTCGTGAACCCCGACGCGCCCTCGGGCAGCGCCAACCGGCAGCCGAAGCCGCAGGCGGTGTCCGCGAGGCCGACGACGACGGCGGCGTGCAGGTAGCCGTTGGGGGCGAGCAGCTCGGGGCGGACGGGCAGCCGTGCGGTCAGCCCACCGTCGCGGACGTCGACGACGGCGAAGCCGATCAGGCCCGGGAAGTGGCCGGCGGTCAGCGCGTTCAGCCGCTGGACCGTCCCGTCGTCGAGGCGTTCCCGCATGATCGGGAAGGGTACGGGGGAACTCGACCTCCGGGGCCGGACGTTCCCCCTGTGACGAACGAGGAGGATTCGTGAGGTTCCATCTCCGCCGCACGCTGCGGCTCGGCCCGGTCCGCGTCCACCTCACCGAGCGGGGGCTCAGTTCGTGGGGGCTCCAGATCGGGCGCTGGTCCTGGAACGCCCGGTCGCGCCGCCACACGTTCGACACCCCCGGCCCCGGCTGGGTCTCCACACCCGGCCGCCGCTGACCCGCACGTCCGACTCACACGCCGACGAACGCGCCGTCGCGGAGCACGGGCACCGACGAGCTGGCGTCGAGCTCCGCGGCGACGTCGACGTCGTCGGGGTGACCGGCGTCGATCAGCTCCCGGCCGCTCGCGCACGCCCGCAGCGCGGCGGCGACCCCGCCCGCGGCAGCACCGAAGGCCGCCGCCGCGGCCGCGGCCTCGGGTGCGACGTCCGGCCAGCCGTCGAGCTGCGCGACCAGCGCGCCGGCGCCCCACAGGTCCTCCACGGCGGGCCGCAGGCTGCCGTCGGGCCACCGCTCGCCGGCGCAGATCACGGCGACCCGCAGGTCGGGGTCCGCCGCCCGCCGCCTGCGCAGCCACGTCGCCACCGCCCGCCGGTTGCGCAGGGCCAGCGCGACGACCGTGGGCACCTCCCCCGCGAGCCCGGCGCTGATCGTGGAGCCGTTGGGGGACGGGAGCACCAGGCGCCGCAGGCCACGGGCCCGGCGGACGCTGCCCGGCGACAGGCTGACGTCCCCGGGGCCGGCCCGGGAGCGGCCGACGGCGAGGGTCGCGCCCTGCGCCGCGGCGTGCGCCCGCGCACCGTCGTCGTCCCATCGGTACGGCAGGACAGGAACCCGGCGGTCGGCGGCCACCGTCACCGTCGTCGTGAAGCTGAGGACGTCGACGACCACCGCGACGGCGCAGCCGGGCGCGACCGCAGCGGCGCCCGTCGCGCCCCACTCCAGCCGCAGCGCGTGTCCGGTCTGGCGGTGGGCGGTCGACACGGGACCGAGGCTAGTAACGTCGCGGCCTTGCCGAGCCTCCCACCTCCCGACGTGGTGTCCGCCCTGCGCGCCGCCGGCTGCGTCTTCGCCGAGGACGAGGCCCGGCTGCTGACCGAGGCGGCCCCGTCCCCCGCGGACCGCGCGGAGCTGGTCGCCCGCCGCGTCGCGGGTGAGCCGCTGGAGCACGTGCTGGGCTGGGCGGAGTTCTGCGGGCGGCGGGTGGGCGTCGGTCCGGGGGTGTTCGTGCCGCGCCGCCGGACGGAGCTGCTCGTCCGCCTCGGCGTGGACCGGGTCCGACCCGGCGACACCGCCGTCGAGCTGTGCTGCGGGGCGGCCGCGGTCGCGACGGCGCTGGCCGCCGGGGTACCCGGGCTCGCGGTGCACGCCGTCGACGTCGACCCCGCCGCCGTCACCTGGGCGCGCCGCAACCTGGCCCCGTTCGGCGGGCACGCGTACACGGGCGACCTCGACGCCCCGCTGCCCGCCGCGCTGCGCGGTCGCGTCGCCCTGGTCGTGGCCAACGCCCCCTACGTCCCGACGGGCGCGCTCGCGACGATGCCCGTCGAGGCCCGCGAGCACGAGCCGGCGGTCGCGCTGGACGGCGGGGGCGACGGGCTCGACGTGCAGCGGCGCGTCGCCGCCGCCGCGCCCCGCTGGCTCGCCCCCGGTGGCGCCCTGCTGATCGAGACCAGCGCCCGTCAGGCCCCGGACACCGCCGCCGCCGTCCGCGCCGCCGGCCTGGTCGCCCGGATCGAGAGCGCCGAGGACCTCGACGCCACCGCCGTCCTCGGGCTGCGATGACCGGGCTCCGAGTGATCGACCCGACGTGCAGCACGGTCGTCGCCTG
>DASVUG010000342.1:0-3290 GCA_036387155.1 Pseudonocardia sp.
GGCAAGCTCTACCGCGTCGCCGCCTACCACGTCCGCGAGGACGACCACCGCGTCGACATGGACGAGGTGGCCCGCCTGGCCCGCGAGCACCGGCCGCAGATGATCGTCGCCGGTTGGTCGGCCTACCCGCGGCAGCTGGACTTCGCCGCGTTCCGGCGGATCGCCGACGAGGTCGGCGCCCACCTGCTGGTGGACATGGCCCACTTCGCCGGCCTCGTCGCCGCCGGCCTGCACCCCTCGCCGGTGCCGCACGCGCACGTCGTCACCAGCACGACGCACAAGACCCTCTGCGGCCCCCGCGGCGGCGTCATCCTCGCCGCCGGCGCCGAGCCGGCGCTGCGCAAGAAGCTCAACTCCGCGGTGTTCCCCGGCCAGCAGGGCGGCCCGCTCGAGCACGTGATCGCGGCCAAGGCCGTCGCCTTCGGCATCGCCGCCGGCCCGGAGTTCCGCGACCGGCAGGAGCGGACGCTGCGCGGGGCGCGCATCCTGGCCGACCGCCTGCTGCGCGACGACGCCCGCCGCGCCGGCGTCGGCGTGGTCAGCGGCGGCACGGACGTCCACCTCGTGCTCGTGGACCTGCGCGACTCCGAGCTCGACGGCAAGCGGGCCGAGGACCGGCTGCACCGCGTCGGCATCACCGTCAACCGCAACGCCGTGCCGTTCGACCCGCGCCCGCCCCTGGTCAGCTCGGGGGTGCGCATCGGCACCCCGGCCCTGGCGACCCGCGGCTTCGACGACGCCGAGTTCGCCGAGGTCGCCGACGTCATCGCCGAGGCCCTGGACCCGGCCGCGGACGAGCACGCCCTCGACGGCCTGCGTGGGCGGGTGGCGGCGCTCGCCGCCCGGTTCCCGCTCTACCCGACCCTCGCGGAGGAGCGCGCATGACCGCCGTGGACGCTGGCCCCGTCCGCCCGGGTGCGGAGCTCCCCGAGCACGCGGACTTCCTGTGGCGCAACCCGGAGCCGAAGCGCTCCTACGACGTGGTGATCGTCGGCGGCGGCGGGCACGGCCTCGCGACGGCGCACTACCTGGCGCGCAACCACGGCATCACGAACGTGGCCGTGCTGGAGCGCAGCTGGCTGGCCGGCGGCAACATGGCCCGCAACACCACGATCATCCGGTCGAACTACCTCTGGGACGAGAGCTCGGCGATCTACGAGCACTCCCTCAAGCTGTGGGAGACCCTCGAGGAGGACCTCGACTACCCGATCCTGTTCAGCCAGCGCGGCGTGCTGAACCTCGCGCACTCGCTGCAGGACGTGCGCGACAGCGTGCGGCGGGTCGAGGCGAACCGGCTCAACGGGATCGACGCCGAGTTCCTCGACCCGGACGAGGTCAAGAAGGTCTGCCCGATCGTCAACACCAGCCAGGAGCTGCGCTACCCGGTCCTCGGCGCGACCTACCAGCCGCGGGCGGGCATCGCCAAGCACGACTACGTCGCCTGGGGGTTCGCCCGCCGGGCCGACGAGGCCGGGATCGACATCGTGCAGGACTGCGCCGTCACCGGCTTCGCCACCGACGGCGACCGCGTCACGGGCGTCCGGACCACGCGCGGCAACATCGCCGCCGGCACGGTCCTGCTCGCGGCCGCGGGGAACACGACGGTGCTCACCGACATGCTCGGGTTCCGGGTGCCGGTGCAGAGCCACCCGCTGCAGGCGCTGGTGTCCCAGCTCCTGGAGCCGGTCCACCCCACGGTCGTCATGTCCAACTACGTCCACGTCTACGTGTCGCAGGCCCACAAGGGCGAGCTGGTGATGGGCGCCGGCATCGACCCCTACAACGGCTACGGCCAGCGCGGCGCCTTCCACGTCATCGAGCGGCAGATGGCCGCCGCGGTGGAGCTGTTCCCGGTGTTCGCCCGGGCGACGGTGCTGCGGACCTGGGCCGGGATCGTCGACGTCTGCCCGGACGCCTCGCCGATCGTCGGCGCGACCCCCTACGAGAACCTGCTGCTCAACTGCGGCTGGGGCACCGGCGGCTTCAAGGCGACGCCCGGCGTCGGCTGGTGCCTGGCCCACATGATCGCCACCGGCGAGCCGCACCCGTACAACGCGCCGTTCACGCTCGACCGCTTCGTCACCGGCGCCCTGATCGACGAGCACGGCGCCGCCGGCGTCGCGCACTGAGGGGAGAGGCGATGCAGCTCGTCGAGTGCCCGTACTGCGGGCCCCGCGAGGAGGTCGAGTTCCACTACGGCGGGCAGGCCCACGTGGCCCACCCCGCCGACCCGAGCGCCCTGTCGGACCAGGAGTGGGCCGAGTTCCTGTTCTTCCGGGACAACACCCGCGGCCTGTTCGCCGAGCGCTGGGTGCACGCGCTGGGCTGCCGGCGCTGGTTCAACGCCGTGCGCGACACGGTCACCTACCGCTTCCACCACGTGTACCGGCTCGACCAGACCCGCCCGGAGACGACGCCATGAGCCAGCAGGACGCCCCGCTGCGCCGGGCCGACGGCGGCCGGATCGACCGCGCCGTCACCCTCGGCTTCACCTTCGACGGGCGGAACCTGACCGGGCACCCGGGCGACACGCTCGCCTCGGCGCTGCTCGCGAACGGCGTGCACCGGGTGACGACCAGCATCAAGCTCGGCCGCCCCCGCGGGATCGCCGCCGCGGGGACCGAGGACCCGAACGGGCTGGTCCAGATCGAGGAGCCCTTCCCCGACCCGATGCAGCTCGCGACGACCGTCGAGCTGTTCGACGGGCTCGTCGCGCGCGGCGTCCCGGGGCAGGGCCGGCTCGCCGACGTCCCCGACTCCGCCCGCTACGACGCCCGGCACGTCCACGCCGACGTCCTCGTGGTCGGCGCGGGCCCCGCCGGGCTCCAGGCCGCGCTCACCGCCGGCCGGGCCGGCGCCCGCGTGGTGGTCGTCGACGAGCAGCCCGAGGCCGGCGGGTCCCTGCTCGGCAGCGACGACCGGATCGACGGCCGCCCGGCCCTCGAGTGGGTCGCGAGCGCCGTCGCCGAGCTGGCCGCCCTGCCCGACGTGCGGCACCTGCAGCGCACCACCGCCTTCGGCCACTTCGACGACGGGTACGTCCTGGCGCTGGAGAAGCGCCCGGACCACCTCGGCGCCGCGGCCCTGAAGGACCCGATCTGGCGGAACCGGTCCCGGCAGCGGGTGTGGCGCATCCGGGCCCGGCACCTGGTGATCGCGACCGGCGCGCACGAGCGGCCCGTCGTCTTCGCCGACAACGACCGCCCGGGGATCATGCTGGCCGGCGGCGCCCGGACCTACCTGCACCGCTACGGCGTGCTGGCCGGCCGCGACGCCGTCGTGTTCACCAC
>DASVUG010000343.1:0-6371 GCA_036387155.1 Pseudonocardia sp.
GGTGAGCCAGTCGCTCGGGCTCGGCATCCTCGGCGTCCTGCTCACGAGCACCAGCGCGCAGGCGGAGGTCGACCGCTCCGGCCTGCTGGGCGCGTACGGGAGCGCCGACCCGCGGATCGTCGCCATGCAGGACGGCGGCGCCGGCGGCCTGCTGGGTCTCTACCAGCAGACGGCCGGCGCCGCCCAGGTCGACGCCTACAGCCAGGCGTTCTTCGTCGTCGGTTGCCTCGCCCTGGCCGGCGCGGTCCTCGCCCTGTTCCTGCGCGGCGGCAAGCCCGAGCCCGGAGCGGGCCCCGTGGTCGCGCACTGACCAGTAATCCGACTGCGCGGCACCGACCGGCCGGGTCCGGTCGTACCCCGGCCGGCATCGACTCACGCGACGTCGGGACGCGCTTCGACCCGGACGGTCAACTCGGCGCCGAGCGCTTTCGCCAGCCGACCGAGCACCACGAGCGTCGGCACCGCGCCCCCCGCCTCGAACCGCGCCACCGCGGACTGCGTCATCCCTGCGGCCGACGCGAGCTCCTTCTGGCTGAACCCGTGCTGCAGCCGGAGGTCGCGCACCGCCGCTCCCAGTTCGAACGCCAACCGAGCCGCCTCGTACGCCTCCCCGGCCCCGGGCTCGTTCATCCGCCGCTCACGCAGCTCCGACCACGCCTCCCGCTCACCCACCGTCGTCCTCCACCTCGTGCGCCTCCGCCATGCATCGAGCCAGCGCCCGCCGTGCTCGATCCACCTCGGCGGACTCCCGCATCCGCGTCTTCATGAACACCGTCAACAGGACGATCCGTCGGCCCGACGCGATCCAGTACGTCACGCGCACCGACCGTCCGTCCAGGTGGAACCGCAGCTCCCGCAACTTCCCGTCCAACTGCCGGGTGTACGGCTCGCCGAGCAGCGGCCCCCGCTCCGCGAGAAGATCGACGTAGAACGCTGCTGTTGCGAACTGCGACGTTGGCAGCGCTTCCAGCCAGTCACGGACCTCGGGCTCCAGCTCGACGGTACCCGGGGCCATAGCGACGACGCTATATCAACACGGCGCACGCGCGAGGCGCGACCGGCCGGGCCGCGGGGGTCAGGCGGCCCCGCTCCGCTCGGACTCCCGGGTGACCATCCGGAGGAACTGGCGGGTGCGCTCCTCGCGCGGGTTGTCGATGACCTCGGCGGGCGGGCCGCTCTCGACCACGCGCCCGGCGTCCATGAAGACGACGCGGTCGGCGACCTCGCGGGCGAAGCGGACCTCGTGGGTCACCACCACCATGGTCATCCCGGCGTCCGCGAGACGCCGCATGACCTGCAGGACCTCACCGACGAGCTCCGGGTCCAGGGCCGAGGTGGGCTCGTCGAAGAGCATCAGCCGCGGCCGGATCGCCAGCGCGCGGGCGATGGCCACGCGCTGCTGCTGCCCGCCGGAGAGCCGGTGCGGGAGGTGCTCGGCGTGCTGGGCGAGCCCGACGTCGGCGAGCAGGCCCCGCGCCGTCTCCTCCGCGAGGCGGCGGTCCTCCCCGTAGACCTCCGTCGGCGCGATGACGATGTTGTCGGTCACGGTGAGGTGGTCGAACAGGTTGAAGTGCTGGAAGACGAAGCCGATGCGGGCCTCGGCGCGCGCCCGGTCCAGGTGGTCGACGGGCTTGAGCACGCCCCCGACCTCCCGGTAGCCGACGTGGCGCCCGGCCACCAGGATCTCCCCGCGGTCGACGGGCTCCAGGTGGTTGATCAGCCGCAGGAACGTGCTCTTGCCCGACCCGCTGGGCCCCATGACGACGACGACCTCGCCCGGCTGCACCGTCATGTCGACCCCCCGCAGGATCTCCCGCCCGCCGTAGGACTTCCACACGTCGCGGCAGACGACGAAGTCGGTCTCGCCCCCCTCGCCGGTGGACGGCGCCTCCTGCGCCGCGCTGCGGGCGATCAGGTCGGTGATCCCCGTGCGGGGCGGCGCGGGCGCGGGCGCCGCGCCCTCCTGGTCGGGGTCGAGGGTGCCCGCGGGGAGGCGGTCCCCGGGGGTGCCCACGGCACCGGCGGCACCGTCGCGGCCGGTGCCGGCGCGGCCCATGCGGAAGACCCGGGCGAGCAGGCCGCCGCGGCGGGCCTCCCGCTCGATCGCGAACCGGCGCTCCAGCGCGCCCTGGACGAGGGTGAGACCGGAGGTCATCACCAGGTAGATCGTCGCCGCGGCGCCGAAGACGGGGAAGAACAGGAAGGTCTGCCCCGAGAAGGCCGTGGCGAGCTGCGTCAGCTCCTCCACCGCGATGACCGACGCCAGCGACGTCGCCTTGAGCAGCGAGATCGCGTTGTTGCCGAGGGCGGGCACGATCGCGCGCAGGGCCTGGGGCAGGACGATCCGGCGCAGCGTGAGCACCGGGGACATGCCCAGCGACTGCGCGGCGACGACCTGGCTGCGGCCGACGGACGCGATGCCGCCGCGGATGATCTCACCGGAGAACGCGGCCTCGTTGAGCGCGAAGCCGATCACGGCCGTCAGGAAGGGGCTCAGCTGGATCCCGATGGCCGGGAACAGCGTGAAGAAGAAGACCAGCTGCAGCAGCAGCGGCGTCCCGCGCATGAGCCAGATGTAGAAGCCGCTGACCCACCGCAGCGGCGCCGCCTTCGACTCGCGCATGAGCGCGAGCACCAGGCCGATGACGAGCGCGCCCACCATGGCCAGCGCCGCGATCTCCAGGGCGACCAGGGCGCCGTGCCACATCGCCGACAGGCGCAGGTAGTACCAGTAGTCACTCACTGTCGCTGGTCCCTTCGGAGGCTCGGCGCCGCGGCGCCGTCAGCTCGTGACGATCTTGGGCTGGATGACCTGGTCGGCCGAGAAGCCCCACTTGGTGGCGGTGGCCGCGAGCTGCCCGCTCGCGTGCAGCCGCGTCAGGCCCTCGTTGATCGCGTTGAGCAGGTCGGTGTCGGACTTGGCGACGGCGATGCCGAAGGTGAAGTCGGAGACGATCGGGAAGGCCGTCTCCAGGGACCCGGCGAACTGCTTGCTCAGGTACGCCGCGACGCCGGAGTCGGTGAGGAAGACGTCGGCGCGCCCCTGGCTCAACGCCTGGGTCAGCTGGGGCTGCTGGGTGAAGTTGAGGAACTGGATCGCCGGCTTGCCGGCCGCCTGGCAGTCCTTGTCCGCCTTGGCGGCGATCTCGACCTCGACGGTGCCCGTCACCTGGGCGATCGTGGTCCCGCACAGCGTGTCGAGGCCCGTCACCTTCTTCGGGTTGCCCGTCTGGACGACGGCCGCCTCGGCCGCCTTCATGTAGGTCACGAAGTTGACCTGCTTGGCGCGCTCGGGCGTGGCGTACATGCCGGAGGTGATGAGGTCGAGCCGCTTGGCGGCCAGGGCCGGGACCAGGCCGTTGAAGTCCGACTTCTGGTAGGTGACCTGGAAGCCCCCGCACTGGGCGACGGCCCGGACGAGGTCGGGCTCGAGGCCGATGACGTTCGACGGGTCCTTCTCGTCGACGTAGTCGTAGAAGTTCTGGCCGGGGCTCGAGCCGACGTTCAGGTTGCGGCCCTTGATCGTCGGGTAGGCGGCGGTGAGGTCGCCGCAGCCGGCGGCGGCGTCGGCCGGGGCGGCGCCCGCCTGGCTCTGGCCGGCGCCCGCGCTCTGCGGGCCCACGGCGGACGAGCGCTCGTCGTCGCTGCAGGCGGTGAGCCCGAGGGCGCCGACGAGCAGGCAGACCGCCGCCACCACGCTGTTCCGGATCTTCATGTCGACTCCCATGGTTGCCGGCGACCGGCTCCGCGTTCCAAGATTCCCGATACTGTATACGTTATTGGGCGTGACGCAAGCCACGGGACGGGGGCGGACCCGCCGACGGGGCGGCGGTGCCGACGATCTGCCGGTAGGCCGCGGGGTCGGTCGCCCCCTCGGTGGACAGCAGCAGCACGGTGGCGTCGGGGGTGAGACCCAGCTCGGGCCCGAGCCCCCGGTCGACCCCGACGAGCAGGCCGGCCAGACCCGCCGCCCCGGACTCCCCCGCCTCGATCCCCGCCGCCGCCAGGTCGCGCATGGCGACCCGCGCGTCGTCGTCGGCGACCGCGACGAACTCGTCCATGCCCGCCGTGATCAGCGGCAGCGCCAGCGGCGACGGCAGACCGCAGTTGAGCCCGGCCATGATCGAGCGGTGGGGGCCGGGGACCTCGGTGACCGCGCCCGCCCGGGCCGACGCCAGCACGCACGCGGCGCTCGCCGGCTCGACGCCCACGAGGCGGGGCCGGGCGCGCCCGCCGGTGCGGTAGTGCAGGACGGCGGCCGCGGCCAGCGACCCCACGCCCATCTGCACGGCGACCACGGTCGGCTGCGGGTCCCCGCCGAGCTGCTCCTCCACCTCCCAGAAGATCGTCGAGTAGCCCTCGACGACCCGCCGGGGCACGCGCTCGTAGCCCGGCCACGCGGTGTCGGAGATGACGAGCGTGCGCGCGTCGGCGTCCTGCGCGGAGCGGGCGACGGCGTCGTCGTAGCTGCCGTCGACGACGGTGACCCGCGCCCCCTCCCCCGTGATCGCCTCGATACGCGCGGCCGACGTGCCCGCCGGGACGTAGATGCGCGCGCCCCAGCCGAGCAGCGCCGCGACCCGCGCGACGGCGCGGCCGTGGTTGCCGTCCGTCGCGGCGACGAGGGTCAGCCGGCCCGCGGGCCGCAGCGCCGCGGCCAGCTCGCCGACGTCGCGCCACGGGCCGGGCTCGATGCCGAAGACGTCGAGCACCTCCCGGTACACCGCCCAGGACGCCCCGAGGATCTTGTAGGAGGACAGCCCCAGGCGCCACGACTCGTCCTTGACGAGCACGGTCGCCACGCCGAGCCGCCGGGCCAGATCGGGGGCGGGCGTGAGCCGGCTGGCGGCGTAGCCGGGCAGGCGGCGGTGGAAGGCCCGCGGGTCCTGCGTCGGCGGAGCGACCGGCCCGAGGTCGGGCAGGTCCGCCCCGGCGCCGGCGCGGCGCTCGTTGACGTACCGGTCGAAGGCGGGCCGGTCGGACCCGGGCCGGGGGGCGGCGGATGACAACGCGGGGTCTCCTCTCGTCGGTCCTAGACGGCCAGGTAACCGCCGTCGACGACGACGGCCTGGCCGGTGATGTAGGCCGCCGCCGGCGAGGCGAGGAACAGCACCGTGCCGGCGATGTCCTCGGGCACACCCTGGCGGCGCATGGGGATCGACGTCACGAGCGCGTGCAGCGCCGCGTCCGGGTCCGGGGCGTGGTTCCAGAAGGTGTCGTTGAACGGGGTGTCGACCCACCCGGGGCAGATGCAGTTGACCCGGACGCCCTGTGGCGACAGCTCGTCGGCCAGCGCGCGGACGAGGTTGACCAGCCCGGCCTTCGTGGCGGCGTAGGCGGGCATGCCGGCGTGGCCCCGGAAGGCGCCCGTCGACGAGGTGAAGATCATGCTCGCGACGTCCGAGCGGAGCAGGTGCGGCGCGGCGGCCTGGGCGAGCAGGAACGGCGCGCGCAGGTTCACCGCGACGCTGCGGTCCCACTGGTCGAGCGTCCAGTCCGCCAGCGGCGCCGCGACCAGCAGGCCGGCGTTGCCGAGGACGACGTCGAGCCCGCCGCCGAACTCGGCGGCGGCGGCGACGGCGCGGGCCGGCGCATCGGGCTCGGCGAGGTCGCACGGCAGCGCGCGGGCGGGGCCCGGCAGCTCCTCGGCGACGGCGCGCTCGGCGGCCTCGCCGTCCAGGTCCGCGAGCAGGACGGTGTCGCCCTGCCGGCGGAAGGCCCGCAGGGCGGCCAGGCCGATGCCGGTGGCACCCCCCGCGATCAGTACGGAAGCCATCGGGCTCCTTTCGTATACTTTCTACAGTAGCCAGAGCGGGCGCGACTGCCAAGGAGGTCGGATGCACGAGGCGGGTACGGCCACGGGGGCCCGGGGCGCGGCGGCGACGGGGCACCCGCTCGCGACGCGCGCCGCGCTGGACGTCCTGGCCGCGGGCGGGGGCGCCGCCGACGCGGCCGTCGCCGCGCACGCCGTGCTGGCGGTCGTGCTGCCCGGGTCGTGCGGGGTGGGGGGCGACGCGCTGTTCCTCGTCCGGGACCCGGACGGCACCGTCACCGCTCACAACGGGACGGGCGCGAGCGCCGCGGCGGAGTGGCGCATCAAGGCAGCGGCGGAGCTGCCGGTGGGCACCGCCCGGGCCGACGACGGCGGGGCCAGCGTCACGGTGCCCGGCGCGGTCGCGGCGTGGTGGCGGGTCCTCGCGCGCCACGGCCGCCACCCGGCGGAGGCCGTGCTGGCCCCGGCGGTGCGCGCCGCGGACGGGGGCGTCCCGGTCTTCCCCGCGCTGGCCGAACAGCTCGCGCGCCAGCGCCCCCGGCTCGTGCGCGGCGGCGCGGGCGGGTGGACGCTGCTCGACGCGCGGCCCGGCGACGTC
>DASVUG010000344.1:0-2614 GCA_036387155.1 Pseudonocardia sp.
GCTCGAGCGGGTGGCGCGCGGCCGTCCGGAGCGCAGCCTGGTGCTCACCGGCCTGCGCGGCGTGGGCAAGACCGTCCTGCTGGGCGAGCTGCGCTCGCTGGCGATCCGCGCGGGGTGGGGGGCGGGCAAGATCGAGGCGCGGCCGGACGCCGATCTGCGCCGCCCGCTGTCCGCGGCGCTGCACCGGGCGATCCGCGACCTCGCCGTGCGCCACGGCGACCCGGAGCGAGTCGACGAGGTCCTCGGCGTCCTCAAGGCCTTCGCGCAGCGGTCGGCCGGCGAGGGCGCGAAGCTGCGCGACCGCTGGCAGCCCGGGATCGACGTGGCGGCGCGCAGCGGTCGCGCGGACTCCGGCGACATCGAGATCGACCTGGTCGAGCTGTTCACCGAGGTCGCGGCCCTGGCCGCGGACGTGGGCACCGGCGTCGCGATCCTGATCGACGAGATGCAGGACCTCCGCCCGGACGACGTGTCGGCGCTCTGCGCGGCCTGCCACGAGCTCTCGCAGAGCCGGGCTCCGCTGGTGGTCGTCGGCGCGGGGCTGCCGCACCTGCCGGCGGTGCTCTCGGCGTCGAAGTCCTACTCCGAGCGCCTGTTCCGGTACTCGCGGATCGGGCAGCTCGACCGCGCGGACGCCGACTTCGCCCTGCTCGCCCCGGCCGAGCGGGAGGACGCCACGTTCGAGCCCGAGGCGCTGGACGTGCTGTTCGACGCCTCGGGCGGCTACCCCTACTTCGTCCAGGCGTACGGCAAGGCCGCGTGGGACGCCGCCGTGCGGAGCCCGATCACCGCGGCGGACGTCAAGATGGCCGCCCCCGAGGCGGAGGCGGAGCTGGCCGTCGGCTTCTTCGGCTCGCGCTTCGAGCGGGCCACCCCCGCGGAGCGGGAGTACCTGCGGGCGATGGCCGAGCTCACCGACGGCCGCGACGAGCCGGTGGGCACGTCGGGCGTGGCCGAGCACCTCCAGCGGCGCGCGTCGTCGCTCTCACCGGCGCGCGACAGCCTGATGAAGAAGGGGCTGGTGTTCTCCGCCCAGCGCGGGCAGATCGCCTTCACCGTGCCGCACTTCGGGCGCTACCTGCTCGCGACGGGCGCCTGACCCCGCCCCTACGTCCGTCCGGGTGAACCCCGCGGAATCCGGTGTAACGAACCTCCCGGGGTGCACGACTACCGGATCAGCCCCGCGGTGCTGTCGGACCCCCGACCTGCCAGCCCCGCGGGGTCTCTTCTTGTCCCCGGTCGGGTGCCCCGATGGCGGGCCGCGCGGGGCCGGCGGGCGCGGCCCGTAGCATCGGGCGCGTGCAGGACCCGAAGCTGCAGATCCAGATGCTGCACGACCGCGTCATGGTCCGGGTCACGGACGCCGCCGGTGAACGGCGGAGCACCGCCGGCATCGTGATCCCGGCAACCGCGGACGTGGCCAGGCGTCTGATCTGGGGGGAGGTCTTCGGGATCGGGCAGCACGTGCGCACGGTCAAGGTCGGCGACCGGGTCCTGTTCGGCCGCGACGACCAGTACGAGGTCGAGGTGCAGGGCGCCACGTACCTGGTGATGCGCGAGCGTGAGCTGCACGCCGTCGCGTCCGAGCGGGCCGAGCACGGGACCGGCCTGTACCTCTAGGCGGAGGGCGGCCGGCACGGTGTCGACGGTGGAAGACAGGTCGAGGGGAAGAGACGGACGGATGCCCGAGCGGCAGACCTCGCCCACCGAGGTGAACCCGGACGGGTCGCGGTACCCCATCGCCGGGTCCGCACCGGACGCGCCGGACGACGGCGCCGCACCGGAGGGCGCCGCACCGTGGATCGCCCCACCGCAGGACCCCGGAAGGCCTGACCCCGTACCGGGGGACGTCACGGCGCAGGACGGCGCGCGGGACGCCTCCGCCCCCGCGCCGGCGGACCCCGCGGTCGGGCACGCCGCACCGGACGCCGCGCGGGGAGCCGCGACGCCGCCGGTCCCCGACGCGGACGCCGAACCCGGTGTGGGCGGGCCGGCCCCGGCGCCGCAGGGTGGGACCGCCGACGGCGCCGCGCCGGCGGCGGGGCGGCGGACCGCCGCCACCCGCGTCGCCGCCGGCCTGTGGAGGACGGTCGCCGCGCTGCCGCCCCCGCGGACGGCCGCGGCCGGCCCGTCCCGCGCCGGTGCGCCGTCGGACGCCGTCCCGCCCGGATCCCGGCCCGCCGGGTCCTCGCCGCGCCCGTCGCCCGAGGACGCCGCGCCGTCCACCGCGCCGTCGAGCGGGCCGGCCGCCGCACCGCCCGACCCGGTCGCACCGCCCGACCCGGCGGCCATCGAGAGCACCGAGAAGATGACGCCGCTGCGCCACGACCCGGCCGAGACGACCGGCGCCGAGCGCCGCACCGAGAAGATCGTCGCGGAGAGCCGCACGGTGACGATCCGCCCGGAGCGCCGGACCGACGAGATCCGTCCGGAGAGCCGGACGGAGACGCTCCGTGCGGGCGGCCCGACCGTGACGATGCGGCCCGCGACGCCCCGGCCCGCGGCGGGGACGACCGCCGTCGGGCCGGCGCCCGACGTCGAGCCGACGGAGGACGTCGAGCCGTCCGCGCATCCGGCGGCCGCGCCGGCCGGGGAACGGACGGCCGAGCCGTCG
>DASVUG010000345.1:0-7895 GCA_036387155.1 Pseudonocardia sp.
GTCGAGCACCAGCGACGACGAGGGCGTGCCCTCGCCGCGGCTGCCCGAGCTGCCCTCGGCCGGCTCCTTGCCCTGGTAGCCCGACAGCAGCTGCAGGACCTGCTGGCGGACGCGGTTCAGGTCCGCACCCAGCTTGACCAGGACCTGGGCGGCGACGCCCTCGCCCTCGCGGATCAGGCCGAGCAGGATGTGCTCGGTGCCGATGTAGTTGTGGCCGAGCTGCAGCGCCTCGCGCAGCGACAGCTCCAGGACCTTCTTGGCCCGCGGCGTGAACGGGATGTGCCCGCTCGGCGCCTGCTGGCCCTGGCCGATGATCTCCTCGACCTGCTGGCGGACGCCCTCCAGGGCGATCCCGAGGGACTCCAGGGCCTTCGCGGCCACGCCCTCGCCCTCGTGGATGAGGCCAAGGAGGATGTGCTCGGTGCCGATGTAGTTGTGGTTGAGCATCCGGGCCTCTTCTTGGGCCAGGACGACAACACGCCTTGCTCGGTCGGTGAACCTCTCGAACATTCGCACTCCTTGCCTGCTGCGCCGCACTTGTACGCCCTGTCGTGGCGACGCCCTGCCGCCACGACGTTGGGCCACGGACGCCCGGTGTCTCCATGGTATCGGCCCGGACCGACCGTCGGCGCGTAGTGCGCGCGACGTGCACCGCCCGGTGGGCGCAACGCCGGACCCGCGGGGGTGATTCCGCGCCCGACCGACATCAGCGTTAGCAGTGATATCTTCCTAGTGTTAGCGAGGTTACTCGGAGCGGTGGGCGGGAGTCCTTGATGATCGTGGTGACGGGAGCGACGGGGCGGCTGGGCGGGCTGGTCGTGGAGCGCCTGCTCGAGCGCGTGCCGCCCGAGCAGCTCGGGGTGAGCGTGCGGGACCCCGCCCGGGCCGGCGACCTCGCCGAGCGGGGCGTACGGGTGCGCCGCGGCGACTACGACGACCCGGACGCGCTCGCCACGGCCGTCGCCGGGGCGGACCGCCTGCTCCTGGTGTCGGCCCCCCGACTGGGTGCCGAGCTGCTCGCGGCGCACCGGGCGGCGATCGACGCCGCGCGGCGCGCCGGCGTCGGGCGGGTCCTCTACACCAGCCACATCGGCTCGGACCCGCTGTCGCCGTTCCCCCCGATGGTCGGGCACGCGGCCACGGAGGCGATGCTGCGCGACTCCGGCCTGGCGTTCACGGTCCTGCGCAACGGGTTCTACACCGCGACGGCGGAGGCGCAGGCCCGCGCGGCCCGCGACGCCGGGGAGCTGCTCCTGCCCGCCGACGCCCCGGTGTCGTGGACGACGCACGACGACCTGGCGGCCGGGATCGCGGCCCTGCTGCTCGACGACGACCTGACCGAGCCGGTCGTGGGCCTCACCGCCGGCGAGGCGGTCGACCTGGCGGGGCTGGCGGAGCTGGTGGCCGCGGCGACCGGCCGTCCCGTGCACCGGGCGGTCGTGCCGGACGAGGAGTACCGCGCCGGGCTGGTCGCTGCAGGCACGCCCGCGCGGGCGGCGGCGATGATGACCGGGCTGTGGGCGGCGTCGCGGCAGCGCCGGTTCGGCGTCGTCGACCCGACCCTGGCCGCGCTGCTGGGCCGGCCCACCGCCACCCCGCGCGAGGTGGTCGAGCGGGCGCTGCTGACGCCCGTCGAGGGGGCGTGAGGTCGTGATCCGCGACGCCGAGCGGGCCCGGGAGCGCATCGTCGCGGCGGCCGCCGCCCTGCTGGACGACGGCGGCCCGGACGCGGTGTCGACCCGGACGGTGAGCATCGCGGCCGGCGTGCAGGCGCCGACCCTCTACCGCCTCTTCGGCGACAAGCGGGGACTGCTCGACGCCGTCGCGGCGCACGCGCTCACCACCTACGTCGCCGAGAAGGCCGGCCGGGTGCCGGGCCCGGACCCGGTCGAGGACCTGCGCGCCGGCTGGGACCTCCACGTCGCCTTCGGCCTGGCCCACCCCGCCGCCTACGTCCTCGCCTACGGCGCGCCCGACCCGGCCCGGCCCGCTCCCCCCGCCGTGGCGGCCGGCCGGCGGATCCTCGCCGAGCACGTCCACCGCATCGCGGCGGCCGGGCGGCTGCGGGTGGGCGAGGAGGCCGCGGCCCGGCTGATCCACGCCGCCGGGTCCGGGACCACCCTGGCGCTGCTCGCCGAACCCGCGGACCGGCGCGACCCGGGCCTGTCCGCCCTCGCGCGCGAGGCGGTCCTCGCGGCCGTCACCACCGACCCGCCCCCCGCCGCCGACCCGGGCCCCGTCATCGCCGCCGTCACCCTGCGCGCCGCCCTGCCGCGGGCCGACGCGCTGACCCCGGCGGAGTGCGGCCTGATGGGCGAGTGGCTCGACCGGATCGCGCGTCCGGACCGCGGACGGCCCCCGGTCGACGACCCCGACGCGCCGACACCCGGCTCCGGCGGTTAGATAGTTGACGGCACAACGACTGCCCAACAACCACCGAGCAGGGAGCTGTCCGTGTCCGACCAGGTCAACGTCTCGATCATCTACTACAGCGCGACCGGAACGGTGTACAAGCTCGCCCAGGCCATCGCCGCGGGCGCGGAGAAGGCGGGGGCGCAGGTCACGCTGCGCAAGGTGCACGAGCTCGCCCCGGAGGAGGCCATCGCCTCCAACCAGGGCTGGACCCAGCACCGCACCGAGACCCAGGACGTGCCCGAGGCGACCGCGGACGACGTGGTCAACGCCGACGCCGTGATCTTCGGCTCGCCCACCCGCTACGGCAACGTCGCCGCGCAGCTCAAGCAGTTCATCGACACCCTCGGCCCGCAGTGGAACCAGGGTCTGCTGGCCGACAAGGTCTACTCCGGCTTCACCGCGACCTCCACCCAGCACGGCGGGCAGGAGTCCACCCTGCTGGCGCTGTACAACACCATCCACCACTTCGGCGGCATCATCGTCACCCCGGGCTACACCGACCCGGTCAAGTTCGCCGACGGCAACCCCTACGGCACCTCCTTCGTCTCCGGCCAGGGCAACCCGCCCGACGAGACCGCGCTCAACGCCGGCGAGTACCAGGGCCGCCGCGTCGTCCGCCTGACCCGGGCGCTCAAGTCCGGCCTCGTCGAGGCCTGACCCCCGGCCCGGCCCGGCCGGTTCGTCCGGGTGGACGACCGGCCGGGTCAGCCCCGGGCCGCCACCGCGCGCAGGACGTCGAGGTGCTCGCCGACGACCGCGCGCAGGTCGCGGTCGTCCGCGTCCGCCCACCGCTCGAAGGCGGTGCGGAACACGGCGACGGCCGTCTCGGCGGTCACAGTCGCCGCGGGTTCGTCGACCCCCCTCGCGCGCAGGACCTCCGCGAGCGCGGTGGCGACCGACGCGAGCTTGACGAGCTCGCGCTCGTAGAGCTCGGCGTTGGCGGCGATGACGCGGTGGCGGATGCGGGAGTACTCGCGGCGGCCGTGGAAGGCGGCGCTCACCTCGTCGAGGCACGCCGCGACCGACTCCAGCGGCGACGCCGATGCGGGTGCGCCGGCCAGGGCGTCGACGAAGAACCGCCGGAACTCCTCCGACCCGGCGAAGAGGACCTCGCGCTTGTCGGGGAAGTGGCGGAAGAACGTCCGCTTGGTGACGCCGGCGCGCACGGCGATGTCCTCGACGGTCGTCTGCTCGAACCCGCGCTCGGCGAAGAGCTCCAGCGCCGCCTGCTGGAGCCGACCGGGCGCGTCCGGCTCCCATCGGGCCATGCGGCGAGTATAGGTACGGCACGAAGTGACATCACTCGTGCTAGCCTGATGACACCAAGTGTTGTCAGATGTGGGAGGTCTCCCGTGCGTGTACTGGTCACCGGATCCACCGGCTGGATCGGCTCGGCCGTGGTTCCCGAGCTCCTCGGCGCGGGCCACGAGGTCGTCGGCCTCGCCCGCTCCGACGCGTCGGCGGCCGCGCTCGCGGCGGCGGGCGCCGGCGTGGTGCGCGCCTCGCTCGACGACCTCGACCGCCTCGGGTCGGCCGCGGCCGACGCGGACGGGGTCGTCCACCTCGCCTTCAAGCACGAGGAGGCGTTCTCGGGCGACTACGCGGCGGCCGTGGCGGCGGACCGTCGGGCGATCGCGACGTTCGGCGCCGCGCTCGCCGGGTCCGGCCGGCCGCTCGTCATCGCCTCGGGGCTGGCCGGCCACCGGTCCGGCGTCGTCCTCACCGAGCGGGACGCGCCCGAGGTCGAAGGGCACGCCGGCGAGCGCGCCCTCTCCGAGCGGGACGCGCTCGCCCTCTCCGCCTCCGGTGTGCGCTCGGCGAGCGTGCGCCTCGCACCCACGGTGCACGGCGACGGCGACGGCGGCTTCGTCGCGACCCTGGTCGACGTCGCCCGGCGCACGGGCGTCTCGGGCTACGTGGGCGACGGGGCCAACCACTGGCCGGCGGTGCACCGCCGGGACGCCGCGACCCTGTTCCGGCTGGCGGTGGAGTCCGCCCCGGCCGGGTCGGTGCTGCACGGCGCGGCCGAGCGCGGGGTGCCGCTGCGCGACGTCGCCGAGGCCGTGGGCCGGCACCTCGACCTGCCGGTGCGGTCGATCGCCCCGCCGGACGCCGCCGCGCACTTCGGGTGGCTGGCCGGGTTCCTCGCCCTCGACGTCGTCGCCTCGAGCGAGCTGACGCGCGAGGTGCTCGGCTGGACGCCGACGGGTCCGGGCCTGCTCGACGACCTCGCCCGGGGCCACTACTTCCGCGCCCCGGCCGCGGACCGGGTCGGGTAGGCGGCCGCCGGCTGCGCGACGACGGGCGCCGGTCGGCCGACGGTCAGCAGTGCTTCACGGCGTCGGTGAGCCGCATCCGCTGCTCGACGTCGTCCAGCGGCGGCGGCAGGGGGGTCGCGGCCGGGGCGCGCAGGGCGTCGAGCAGGAGCACGAGGTGGCGCCGCCAGAACTGCGGCGCCACCTTGTCCGACACCACGACGACGGGCCGCATCGCGTCCAGCAGCAGGCCGAGGTCCTCGACGTCGACGTCGGGACGCACCGCACCCTGGCGCTGCGCCACCCGCAGCACCCGGTCCAGGGTGTCGCGGATCTCGTCGACGACCGACCGCAGCGAGGGCGAGCAGTCGAGCCACTCCTGCGCGACGCTGCCCATGGCGGGACCGACCGGGACCGCCGAGAAGATGTCCACGATCACCGCGTGGAGGGCCTGCCACCCGTCGTCGACGTCGCGGTAGCGGTGCAGGACGGCGACGAGGCGCTCGCGGACCTCCGCGAACGCCGCCTCGTACAGGTCGTTCCGCGTCGGGAAGTGGCGGT
Source organism: Pseudonocardia sp. (assembly GCA_036387155.1). GTDB lineage: Bacteria > Actinomycetota > Actinomycetes > Mycobacteriales > Pseudonocardiaceae > Pseudonocardia. The sequence goes on from DASVUG010000345.1 coordinate 5,232, forward strand.
ACAGCGTCGCGTTGCCCACGCCCGCGCGGCGGGCGACGGTGTCGAGCGGGACGTCCCAGCCCAGCTCGCGGAAGGACTCGATCGCCGCCCCGACCAGCGACCTCCGGTTGCGGGCCACATCGCTGCGCAGTTGCGGCATCCCGACCCTCCCGCGGCGGTGACCCGGCCGTGGCCGACGCGGCCCCCGTCGGCCGGCGCCCGCCGATTGTCCCCCATCCGAGGGGCCGGATCACCATCCGCGGGCGGTCAGCAGTTCAGCAGCTCGGGACGCTGGTTGAGCAGCTGCGCGCGGGGGCTGGTGAACTCCTCGTACGCGGCGGTGGCGTCAGGGCGGAACAGGCCCACGCGGCAGCAGTTCTGGAACGCCATCCGCACCCCGAACCGGCGCTCGACGGCACCGCGCATCGCGTCGCTGCCGACGAGGCGGAACACCTCGCCCCACGACGCCTCGTCCGGGGGCACCTCGACGTTCTGCACGAAGACGGCGCCGGACGCCTCCAGCTCCTTCGCGAGCCGCTCCACCATCCCCCACGCGTACGGCAGGGACCCGGCGATGCAGTCGACGAAGTCGTCGTCGGGCACGGAGCCCCGCTGCGCCTTTTCCAGCAGTGCGGCAGGAACGGTCAGCGACACGGTGTCCCCCGAGGGTCGTCGTTTCTTCGGACGGTGACGACGGTACGGCGCGGTGCGCCGGGAAGAATGCGCCGATCGGGGGGACCGAGCGACGTGCGGAAATGCGCATGACCGCATTTCTCCGGTGGAGCCGCGCGGTTCAGTACTCGTGGGGATCGGCCGGAACGGCGGAACCGGTCCGCCGCTCGGCCCACGCGCTCGCGACGTCGGCCGACGGGGCCGTCGGTCAGCCGGCCGGCTTGTCGAGGGCGCCGGCCAGCGCGTCGATCTGCCGGGCCTGCCAGACGACGTAGTCGTCGACCCCGGGGGGCAGCGTCTCGGTGACGGGCACGACCGGGATCCCGGCGCCGACGGCGGCCTGCTCGACCTGCCGGGTCGACGGGCTCTCGGTCTGGGCGTTGGGCAGCAGCGCCCTGACCGTCCTGGCGGTGAACAGCTGCAGGGTCTCCTCCAGCACGGCGGCGGACGGGTCCGTGCCCTCCTCGGCGGCCTCGGAGAACTCCTCCGGGGTGGCGTCGACCAGGCCGGCGTCCTGCACGACGTACAGCGGGACCGGTTCGGTGACCGCGACCTGGTCCCCGCCGTGCGCGGCCTTGATCGCCGCGAGTTTCGCCTCGAGACCGTCGATCCCCCGCTTGAACGCCGCTGCGTTCGCGGTGTACGTCGCGGCACCGCCCGGGTCCGCCGTACCGAGGTCGGCGGCGAGCCGGTCGGCGAGCTTCTCGACGGTCGGCAGGCTGTACCAGACGTGCTCGTTGAACTCCGGCGCGTCCCCGCCCGCTGCGGGCCCCGGGGCGGGCCGCAGCCCGGACAGTTCCACGACGTCGACCACGGTCGGCTTCGTGCTCGCGGCGTCGACGAGCTCGGTCGCGAAGTCGTCGTACCCGCCGCCGTTGACGACGACGAGCTTCGCCGCGTTCACCGCGGCGGCGTCGGCGGGCGTGGCCTCGTACTCGTGCGGGTCGGCGTCCGGGCTGTCGATGACGGAGGTGACGGCGACGCGGTCGCCGCCGACGGCCCGCACGATGCTGCCGTAGACGTTCGTGGAGGCGACGACGCGCACGGCCGGCTCCCCGGCGGCCGGGCCGGCCGCCGGCGACGACCCGCAGCCGGCCAGGACCGCCACGAGCGTGAGCGGAGCGGCCGCCGCGACGGCCATCCGGTTGCGGTCCAGCGCCATCGGAAGAGCTCCTCGTATTCGGGAATGTGCATGTCCGACACAGGTCGTTCCGGGTCCACTCTAGCGAGAACCCCTCGCCGGGAAGTGCCCCCACGCTCTGGTCGGCGCCAGGCCGTGACGTAGAGGAATGCGCATCCGCGAATGAGACGGGCGAGGGCCGCGAGAGGTACGACGATCAATCACCGAGTGGGTCGCCGGCACTCCTGATCGCACCGGAAAGGATCGCGATGCGCATCGCCTTCGTCGGCGGGAGTGCCGGCGGGGAGACCACGGCCGCGGCCGTGTCCAGCCGCTACGCCGCCGCTCGCGGCCACCGGGTCGTCGCCGTCGACGCCGACATCGACCAGCACCTCGCCCAGGCGCTCGGGCACGACGGGCCGGCGCCGCGCGCCCTCGGCGCGGAGCTCGCGTGGCTCGAGGACCACCTGCGCGGCGACAACCGCGTCCCGCGGTCGAATCGATGATCGAGAGCACGCCGCCGGGCCGCGGCTCGCGGCTGGTGCACGCGGGGCTGGGCGGCCTACCACCGCGGGAGCGTCGCGTTCCACCTGGGCAACGCCGCGCGCTGGGCGCACCACGCGCACGGGGAGGACCTGGCGCTGCAGGTCGACCCGGGGTTCGTCCCCGGGCCGGTCGTGCGGAAGCGGTGACACCCCGGCCGCGACACCCCGCAGCGACACCCCGCCGCGACATCCCGCCGCGCGGGCCGGCGGGGCCGCCCCGGGGCGACGCGCCCCGTCGCCCCGGGGCTCAGCGGCCCGACGCGGCGGCGAGGTTCACCGGGACTCGCGGGACTGGTGGAAGGCCGTCACCACCTCGGAGGGGATGCGGCCGCGGTCGGAGATCTTCAT
>DASVUG010000346.1:0-4093 GCA_036387155.1 Pseudonocardia sp.
GACGCCCCGTGCCCGACAGGGGCCCGCTTCCGGCCGCGGGAGCTGCCGGCCGACGACGCGGCCACGTTCGTCCGGTCCCGCCTGCGGAACCTGCCGACGTCGTACGAGGTCGAGCTGCTGGTCGAGGCGCCGGCGGACGCCATCCGTGCGCGGATCGGCCGGTGGGTGCGCGTCGAGGACGCGGGGGAGGGCCGCTGCCGGGTGCGGATGCACACCGACTCGCTGGACTGGGCGGCGCTCACGGTGGGGACGACGGAGGCGGCGTGCACGGTGGTGTCCCCGCCCGAGCTGCGCGAGCACCTGCGGACGTGGGGCGCGCGCTTCGCGCGGGCGGCGGGGTGACGGCCCGGCGACCGCCCTCCGCGGCCCGGCCGAGCCGGGCGGGCGGTCGTGATCACCGTCGGCGGGGGTCGAGGCTCGAAGGAACCGCCCCGAGCGTCCGCGAACGGCGATCGTCCCGGTGGTGATCGCGATCGGCGGACGTCCCCGGTCGTCGGAACGGCCCTGAGCGTCCGCTACGGGTGATCACGTGTCCGCGGGGCGTCACCGCCCGGCCCGACCAGCGCGTCGGCCATGGCGGTGCCCAGCCAGCGTTCGAACCGGTCCCAGCCCCAGGCGCGGCGCACGACCAGGCGGTCGGCCAGGTCCGGCGCCGTGAGGGCCCACAGCACGTCCGCGGCGGCGTCGACGTCGAGGCCGGCGCGCAGGCCGAAGCGGGTCGCGACGTGGGTGGCGGTGTTGCGGGTCCCGACCGCGCGCTCGCCCTCGATCGTGGCCACGAACGCGGCGAGGTCGGGATCGCCGGCCGCCGCCTGCGCGACCAGCACGGAGACCAGCCCCAGCGTGCGCTCGCCGAGGAGGCGGCCGACGTGCGCGTAGGCGGCGAGGCACGTGCGACCGGTCGGCGCGTCCAGGATCGCGCGGAACTCCGGGCGCGCCCCGATCGGCACCGGCTCGTCGTCGCCGGCCAGCGTGACGTCGTAGACGGCCTTGAGCAGGACGGACTTGCCGCCGACGACGTTGTAGACGGTCTGCACGCTCACGCCGGCGGCGCCCGCCACCGCGCCGACCGTCGTTCCCGCGTACCCGCGCTCGGCGAACAGCCCGGCGGCGGCGCCCACGACCCGCCGTCGGGTGAGGGCGGTCTGCTCGGCCCGCAGGGCGGTCGAGTACCGGCGGCGCCCCGGCAGGTCCGGTGTGGTCACGTGCCTCCCCGAAGACGGTTGACGGCCACCCGTATCAGGTGGAATCTAGTTCTACTCAATTGGAGCATGTTCCAGCCTACTCGGAGATCACGATGACACCTGCCGAACGCACCGCGCGGGCCGCGCTCGCCGTCCTCGACAGCGGCGAGGTCGAGCGCATCCGCGAGCTCGTGACGGACGACTTCGTCGACCACGGCCTGCCCCCGGGGGTCGTCCCGCCCGGGCCCGACGGCTACATCGCCACGCTGCGCTGGCTGATCGACGTGCTGCGCATCCGGTACGAGGTGCACGACGTCGTCGCGGCGGGGGACCGGGTGGCGGTCCGCGCCACCGCGCACGGGGTGCACGCCACCGACCACCTCGGGTTCCCGGCGACGGGCCGGCCGTACGCGATGCCGACGATGCACCTGTTCCGCGTCGAGGGCGACCGGCTGGCCGAGCACTGGGGCGTCCGCGACGAGTACGGCGTCCTGGTGCAGGTCGGGGCCGTGCGCCCGGTGCTGCCGACGCTGGAGGTGCCGACGTCCTGACCGGCGATGGGCGCCGACCCCACCCGGCCGCCCGGTTCTGTCGGACCCCACCCCTACCGTGTCGTCCGTGCGGATCCTCCACACCGCCGACTGGCACGTCGGCAAGACACTCAAGGGCGTGAGCCGGCTCGACGAGCAGGAGCGGGTGCTGCGCGAGATCGTCGGCGTGGCGCGGGCGCAGGAGGTCGACGCCGTGCTGGTCGCGGGCGACCTGTACGACAGCGCCGCCCCCGGCGCGGCCGCGCAGCGGCTGGTCGTCCGCACCCTCATGGCGCTGGCCGAGGGCGGGCGGCAGGTCGTCGTCATCGCCGGGAACCACGACCACGCCGCGACGCTCGACGCGTACCGGCCCTTCGCCGACGCCGCGGGGATCACGCTGGTCGGGTCGGTGCGCGCCGCCGGCTCCGGGGGCGTCGTCGCCTTCACCGCGGCCGGGGAGAAGGCGACGGTGGCGGTGCTGCCGTTCCTGTCCCAGCGCTACGCCGTGCGGGCCGCCGAGCTGGTGGCCCACACGCCCGCCGAGAACACCAACGCCTACGACCAGCGCGTCCGCGACATCGTCCGGGCGCTCACCGACGGGTTCGCCCCCGACGCGGTGAACCTGGTCATGGCGCACCTGACGGTCCTGGGCGGCACGTTCGGCGGCGGTGAGCGCGCCGCTCAGTCGATCTTCGAGTACGCGGTGCCGGCGGCGGTGTTCCCCGCGGACGCGCACTACGTCGCGCTCGGTCACCTGCACCGCCGGCAGGCGCTGGCGGCGCCGGTGCCCGTGCACTACTCCGGCGCCCCGCTGGCGGTCGACTTCGGGGAGCAGGACAACGCCGCCGTCGTCCTGCTGGTCGAGGCGACGCCGACGACGCCGGCGCGGGTCACCGAGATCCCGATCGGCGGCGGGCGCGCCCTGCGGACGGTCACCGGGTCGCTGCCGCAGCTCGCGGAGATGGCGCCCGCGCTGGAGGACGCCTACCTGCGGGTCCGCGTGCGCGAGTACGCCCGCGCCGGGCTGCGGGAGGACGTGACGGCCCTCCTGCCGAACGCGCTGGAGGTGCGGATCGACCCGGAGTTCGCCGCGCCGGTGGCCGGGTCCCGGCCGTCGCCCGGGGCGGGCGCCGACCGCAGCCCCGGGGAGCTGTTCGGCGAGTACCTGCGCGCGCGGGCCGTCGACGACCGGCGGGTCGAGGACCTGTTCGCCCGGCTGCACGACCGCGTGAGCGAGTCGGCATCGGCGGAGGCGTCCGTGGGGGCACCGGCGGAGGCGTCGGCGGCGGGGGAGGAGGCCTGATGCGGCCGGTGCGGCTGGAGATGCACGGGTTCGCGGCGTTCCGCGAGCCGACGACGGTCGACTTCGCCGGCGCCGAGTACTTCGCGCTGGTCGGGCCGACGGGCGCAGGCAAGTCGACGGTGATCGACGCGCTGACCTTCGCGCTGTACGGGACGGTCCCGCGCTGGGACGACCGGCGGGCGGTCGCGCTGGCGCTCGGGCCGCACGTGAGCCGCGGGGTGGTGCGGCTGGTCTTCGACGTGCGCGACGCCCGCTACGTCGTCGCCCGCGAGCTGCGGCGCGCACCCCGGGGCGGGGTGAACGTCAAGAACGCGCGGCTGGAGCGGCTGGTCGACCGCGACGACCCGGACGGGCCCACGGAGCCGCTCGCCACGGACTCCGGCGTCACCCGCGCCGTCGAGCGGCTGCTCGGGCTGTCCTTCGAGCACTTCACCGCGTGCGTCGTGCTGCCCCAGGGCGAGTTCGCGGAGTTCCTGCACGCGAAGCCGGGCGACCGCCAGGCGATCCTGACGCGCCTGCTCGGGCTCGGGGTCTACGAGCGGATCGCGCGGGAGGCCAACCAGGAGGCCGCGGCCGCGGGGAACCGGGCGGCGCTGCTGGCCGAGCAGCTCGGCGCGTACGCCGACGCCACGGACGAGGCCGTCGACGCCGCCGCGGCGCGGGTGGTGGCCCTGGAGGCGCTGGCCGAGCGGGTGGCCGCCCTCGTCCCCGAGCTGGCGGCCGCGGAGCGTGCGGTCGACGAGGCGGACGCGGCCGTCGCCGCCGTGCACGCCGAGCGGGCCCGGCTGGACGCCCTCGCCGTGCCGGCGGGCGTCGCCGCGCTGGACGGGCGCCGGCGGGCCGCGCAGGAGCGGGTCGACGCCGCGCGCGCCCGCTTCGCCGACGCCGAGACGGCGGACGACGCCGCGCGCAAGCTCCTGGCCGACGCCCCGGCCCGCGGGCCGCTCGAACGGGCCCGGCGGGAGCACGCCGAGCTCGCCGCCGCGCTGGCCGCCCGTCCGGTCGCCGCGGCGGCGCACGCCGGGGCGGCCGCGGCCGAGCAGGAGGCCGCCCGGGCGGTCGGCGCGGCCGAGGAC
>DASVUG010000347.1:0-3774 GCA_036387155.1 Pseudonocardia sp.
GGGTCAGCACCGGCCCCCGCACCGCCTCCGGGTCCCCGCCCGGCGCGCCCAGGATGGCGTCCGCGCCCAGGTTGCTGGTCAGGATCACCACCGCGTGCGTGGCGTCGGCCGTGCGCCCGTGCGCGTCGGTGACCCGCCCCGAGTCCAGCAGCGCCAGCAGCGCGCCCGTCACGTCCCGGTGCGCCTTCTCGACCTCGTCGAACAGCAGCACCGCGTGCGGGTCGCGGCGCAGCGCCTCGGTCAGCTGCCCCGGCTCGTCGTGCCCCACGTGCCCCGGCGGCGCCCCGAGCAGCCGCGTCAGGCTCGACGCGTCGGCGAACTCCCCCATGTCGAACCGCACCGGCTCGCCGGTGTGCCCCTCGCTCCCGTGCAGGGCGTCGGCCAGCGCCCGCGCCAGCTCCGTCTTGCCCACCCCCGTCGGCCCGACGAACAGCAGCGACGCCACCGGCCGGTCGGCCGCGGCCAGCCCCGCCCGGCCCGCCCGCACCGCGTCCGCGACGGCCCCCACCGCGGCGTCCTGACCGACGACCCGGCGCGCCAGCACCTCCTCCAGCGCCAGCAGCTGCGCCCGGTCCGCCGCCCCGACCGCGTCCACCCGCGCCACCGGGACGCCCGTCGCCCGCGCCACCGCCGACACCACGTCGTCCACCGTCAGCTCGGGCACGTCCGCCCCGGCCCCCGCCGTCGCCAGCTCCGCCGCGGCCGTCTCCAGCTCCCGGGTCAGCGCCTCGGCCCGCTCGTCGTCCTCGGCGTCCACCGCGACGTCCCGGGCCCGGCTCAGCTGCTCGAACCGCTCCGCCGCCCCCGCCCCCGCCTCGGGCGTCCGCAGCCGCAGCCGCGCCGACGCCCGGTCCACCAGGTCGATCGCCTTGTCCGGCAGGAACCGGTCGCGCACGTAGCGGTCCGACAGCTCCGCCGCCGCCTCCAGCGCCCCGTCGGTGATCCGCACCCCGTGGTGGGCCGCGTAGCGCTCCCGCAGCCCCTTGAGGATCTCCACGGTCTGCGCCACCGTCGGCTCGTCCACCCGCACCGGCTCGAACCGCCGCTCCAGCGCCGCGTCCTTCTCGATGTGCTTGCGGTACTCCCGCAGCGTCGTCGCCCCGATCAGCTGCAGCTCCCCGCGCGCCAGCGCCGGCTTGAGGATCGTCGCCGCGTCCATCGGGGCGCCCTCCGCCGACCCGGCCCCCACCACGGAGTGCAGCTCGTCGACGAACACCACCACCGACCGCCGCGCCGCCACCACCTCGTCGACGATCTCGGTCAGCCGCTGCTCGAACTCCCCGCGGTACTTGGTGCCCGCCACCATCCCCGCCAGGTCCAGGGCCACCACGCGCACGTCCCGCAGCGCCGGCGGCACCTGCCCGGCCACGATCCGCGCCGCGATGCCCTCGACGATCGCGGTCTTGCCCACCCCCGGGTCCCCGACGAGCACCGGGTTGTTCTTCGTCCGCCGCGCCAGCACCTCCAGCACGGCGTCGACCTCGTCCTCGCGCCCGACCACCGGGTCCAGCCGGCCCTCCCGCGCCGCCGCGGTCAGGTCGCGGCCGAAGCGGTCCAGCCGGCGCGTGGACGCCCGCGGCCGCCCCCCGGGCCGGTCCGTCGCCGGGCCCTCCCGGCCCAGCCCCTGCTCCAGGCCCGCGACCAGCTTGCCCACGAGGTCCTCCAGGGGCCCGAACGGGCCCCCGCCGGACCCGCCGCCGAAGCCGCCCCCGAACCCGCCGAACGGGCCGTCGCCGCCCGACCGGCCCGGGCCGTCCCCCCGCGGGTCATCCGGCATGGCCGCCTCCTCGAACTGCACTTTTCGCACCGCACACGGGACCCGCCCCGGGCCCCCTCCCGATGGTGCCCCTCCGCGCGCCCCGACGCAGCCCTGCACCCCGCCGACCGGCGCCCTACACCTTGCGCAACCGCACCCGCGTCACGTCGTGCCCCGGCCCCTTGCGCAGCACCAGGTTCGCCCGACCCCGCGTCGGGGCGATGTTGCGCTCCAGGTTCGGCGCGTTGATCCGGTCCCAGATCTCCTCCGCCCGCGCCACCGCCGCCGCCTCGTCCATCTCCGCGTACCGGCGGAAGTACGAGCTCGGGTCGCGGAACGCCGTCTCCCGCAACCGCCGGAACCGCTCCAGGTACCAGCGGCGGATGTCCTCGGGCGCCGCGTCCACGTAGACGGAGAAGTCGATGAAGTCGCTCACCGCCGTCGCCGCCCCCGGCGGCGCCGGCGCCAGCACGTTCAACCCCTCCAGCAGCAGGATGTCCGGCCGGTGGGTCACCGCCCGCTCCCCCGCCACGATGTCGTAGGTCAGGTGCGAGTACACCGGCGCGCTCACCTGCGGCCGGCCCGCCTTCACGTCCACGACGAAACGCAGCAGCGCACGCCGGTCGTAGGACTCCGGGAACCCCTTGCGGCCCATCAACCCCCGCCGCTCCAGCTCCGCGTTCGGCCACAGGAACCCGTCGGTGGTCACCAGCTCCACCCGCGGGCGCTCCGGGCGGCGCGCCAGCAGCAGCGCCAGCAGCCGCGCCGTCGTCGACTTGCCCACCGACACCGACCCGGCCACCCCGACCACGAACGGCGTCCGCTCCGCCGCACCCGCCCCCAGGAACGCCCGGTACGCCCGGTGCAGCCGCTCGCTCTCCTGCACGTGCAGCATCAGCAGCCGCGCCAGCGGGAGGTAGACCTCCCGCACCTCCTCCAGGTCCACCGCGTCGCCCAGGCTCGCGATGTCCGCGAGCTCCCCCGCCGCCAGCGGCAGCGGCCCGCCCTCCCCGAGCGCCGCCCACGTCCCCCGCGGCAGGTCCACGAACGGCGACACCGCCGGACCGTCGGGCCCCTCCGCCCGGCCGCCCGACCGGCCCTCGCGCGCCGCCGCGGTCATGGGCGCACGGTAGGCGACCACCTCGGCCCCCCACCGGCCGAGGTGACGCGCGCGACGCCGGCGGTCCGGCCCCGGCCGCGGACGTCCCGTCAGCCGCCGGGCGGGGCGAAGAACTCCAGCGCCACGCCGTCCGGGTCGCGGAACGACACCCCCGACCCGTAGTGCGCGTCCTTGATCCCCCCGTGCCGCACGCCCAGCTCGTCCAGCCGCGCCACCCACGTCTCCAGCTCCGCCCGGTCCGCGCACCCGAACGCCAGGTGGTCCAGACCGGGCCGCCGCTCGTCGAACCCGCCGTCGGGCGTCCGCGGATGGGTGTGCAGCCCGAGCACCTGCCCGCCGGACAGCGCGAACACCGTGTGGTGGAACTGACCGGACTCCTCGTCCTCGTCCAGCACCGGCTCCGAACCCAGCAGCGCCGCGTACCAGCGGGTGCTCGCCGCCAGGTCCGTCACGGTCACCGCCACGTGGGCGATCGGGGGGAAGGCGGCCACGGGTCCTCCTCGGACGGCAGTCGACGGACGGCGGCGGGAGCGGCGGCCAGTATCCGCCCCCGGCGCCCGCGCGGCGTCGCCCGAACGGGCGGCCGTCACACCACCGAGTAGCCCCCGTCGATCACGATCGACGCACCGACCACGTAGGACGACGCGTCCGAGGCGAGGTAGACCACCAGCCCCGCGAGGTCGTCCGGCTCCCCCATCCGCCCGGCCGGGACCCCCGCCAGCCACTGCCGCGCCCACTCCGGGTGCTCCGCGATCGCCGAACGCGTCATGTCGCTGAGGAAGTAGCCCGGCGCGATCGCGTTCACCCGCACGCCCCGCCCCACCCACTCCACGGCCAGCGACCGCGTCAGGTGGTCCACCGCCGCCTTCGACGCGTTGTACGTCGCCTGCCGCTGCGG
>DASVUG010000348.1:0-2799 GCA_036387155.1 Pseudonocardia sp.
ACGGCGGGCACCCCGGCCGCCCGCAGCGCGTCCACCAGCGCCGCCGACCGCGGGTAGGCCGGGCGCCGGTAGCCCTGGTGCAGCCGGTCCTCGGTCGCGGCGAACAGCAGCTCGGGCGTGCGGGTGAAGGCCAGGACGGCCAGCGCGGTGCGGCCGCCGGTGAAGGCGGCGTCGGCGAGCGGGACGCGCTCGGGGAGCAGCGCGCGGGTGTGCGCCGTCGACGACTCGACGCCGGCGACGAGCGCCACGGGCGCGATCCCCGGGTGCGCGTCGAGGCCGACGGCGTGGAAGCGGGTGGGTTCGTGCCCGCCGACGGGGAGCGGCTCGATCGGGACGTCGGCCCACGCCACGACGAAACCGCCCAGCAGGCTCGCCGCCGCGTTGTCCGCGTGGCCCTCCATGCCGGCCGCGACCTGCAGCACCGCCGTCCGGTCGGCGACCGGGTCGCGTCCGGCGAGCGCCGCCGCCGCGACCGCGCCCGCCACCGCGGCGGCCGCCGAGCTGCCCAGCCCGCGCGCGTGCGGGATGGCGTTGCGGCAGCGCAGGCGCAGGCCGGGCGGGGCGCCGCCGAACGCGTCGAAGGCCCGCCGGGCGGCCCGCACGACGAGGTGCCGCTCGTCGCGGGGGACGTCGGCGGCGCCCTCCCCCGTCACCTCGACGCCGACGCCGTCCGCCGCGACGCAGACCTCGACCTCGTCGTACAGGCCCAGCGCGAGCCCGAGGGCGTCGAAACCCGGCCCGAGGTTGGCCGACGACGCGGGCACCCGCACCCGCACCTCGCGCGGGCTACGCACCGCGCACCGCAGTCGTCGGGCTCGCCGACTCTCGAGTCGACCGGCGGTCACGCCGGAGGACTTCGCCTGACGACCGCGTCACCCCAGCTCCAGCGCGTCCGCCACCGCGCGCGGGTCGATCGGCACCACCGTCGGCGCCGGCGCGGCCAGCAGCGCGGTGTCGGGGTCCTTGAGCCCGTGCCCGGTCACGGTGCACACCACCAGCGAACCCCGCGGCAGCGTCCCGTCGTCGGCGCAGTGCAGCAGCCCGGCCACGCTCGCCGCCGAGGCCGGCTCGACGAACACCGCCTCCCGCGCCGACAGCAGCCGGTAGGCCGCGAGGATCTCGTCGTCCGTCACCGCCGCGAAGCGCCCACCCGACTCGTCACGCGCCGTGACCGCCTGCGTCCACGACGCCGGCGCCCCGATCCGGATCGCCGTCGCGATGGTCTCCGGCTGCCGCACCGGCGCGCCGTGCACCAGCGGCGCCGCGCCGGCGGCCTGGAAGCCGAACATGCGCGGCAGGGCGTCGATCACCCCGTCGGCGGCGTACGCCCGGTAGCCCGCCCAGTAGGCGGTGATGTTGCCCGCGTTGCCGACGGGCAGGCAGTGCACGTCCGGCGCGCGGCCGAGGACGTCGCAGACCTCGTAGGCGGCGCTCGCCTGCCCGGCGATGCGCGTCGGGTTCACCGAGTTCACCAGCGCCGCGACCGGGTAGTCCGCCGCGGTCTTGCGCGCGAGCTCGAGACAGTCGTCAAAATTGCCGTCGACCTGCAGGATCCGCGCGCCGTGCGCCACGGCCTGCGCCAGCTTGCCGAGCGCGATCTTGCCCTGCGGCACGAGGACGGCGCAGGTCATGCCGGCCCGGGCGGCGTAGGCGGCCGCGGAGGCAGACGTGTTGCCCGTGGACGCGCAGATCACGCCCTGCTGCCCGTGCGCGAGCGCTGCGGTGACCGCGACCGTCATCCCGCGGTCCTTGAACGACGCCGTCGGGTTGGCCCCGTCGACCTTGAGGAAGACCTCGCAGCCGGTGCGCTCCGACAGGTGCGGCGCCGGCAGCAGCGGCGTCCCACCCTCACCGAGGGTGACGATCCTCCAGCCCGGCTCGACGGGCATCCGGCTCCGGTAGGCCTCGATCACGCCGGGCCAGACCGCCCGCAGCGCAGTCGTCACGGCGCCTCCTCGCTAACGCTCGTCGACACCGCGCCGAGTCGTGCTGTGTTGAATGGTGCGCTCGCAAGCTCGCTCACGCTCCCACCTCCGGTGCCGTCCGCCCCAGGTCCTCCACCCGCACCACGCTGTCCACCCCGCGCACCGCGTCCAGCCCGCTGAGCACGTCCACGGTCGCGGCCAGCGCGGCCTCCGGCGCCGCGTGGGTGACGACGACCAGGCGCGCGTCGCCGTCGCCGTGCCCGCTGCCGCCGGTCTGGCGCACGGCGGCGATGCTCACCCCGTGCCGGGCGAACTCCCCCGCGATCGTCGCCAGCACGCCGGCGACGTCGGCGACGTCGAGGCTGACGTGGTAGCGCGTGGGCACCGTGCCCATCGGGAGCACCGGCAGGTTCGCGTGCACCGACTCCCGCGGCCCGCGCCCGCCGACCACGCGGTCGCGCGCGACGGCGACCAGGTCGCCGAGCACCGCGCTGGCCGTCGGCGCGCCGCCGGCGCCCTGGCCGTAGAACATCAGCTGCCCCGCCGCGTCCGCCTCGACGAACACGGCGTTGAACGCCCCGTCCACCGCGGCCAGCGGGTGGCCGGCGGGGATCATCGCGGGGTGCACCCGCGCGGAGACGCTCTCCGGGTGCGTCCCGTTCCCGGGCGTGCGCTCGCAGATCGCCAGCAGCTTGATCACGAAGCCCAGCCCCGCGGCGGCGGCGATGTCCGCGGCCGTCACCGACCGGATGCCCTCGCAGTACACGTCCGCGCTGGTCACCCGGGTGTGGAAGGCGAGCGAGGCGAGGATCGCGGCCTTGGAGGCGGCGTCGTAGCCGTCGACGTCCGCGCTCGGGTCGGCCTCGGCGTACCC
>DASVUG010000349.1:0-13820 GCA_036387155.1 Pseudonocardia sp.
CCCGTTCAACGTCGAGCTGTTCGCCGGCTCGCCGGACGACAACAACGCCACCTTCTTCTTCAACGGCGCCATGTCGGTGCTCAAGCCGCTCATGGACAGCGGCAAGCTCGTCGTGAAGAGCGGGCAGACCGACTTCAACACGGTCGCGATCCTGCGGTGGGACCCGGCGACGGCGCAGAAGCGCATGGAGGACCTGCTGACCTCCAGCTACGGCGGCGGTGCCAAGGTCAACGGGGTGCTCTCGCCCTACGACGGCCTCTCGATCGGCATCCTCTCGGCGCTCAAGAGCAACGGCTACGGCACCGCCAACCAGCCGTACCCGACGGTGACCGGCCAGGACGCCGAGGTCGCCTCGGTCAAGTCGATCATCGCGGGTGAGCAGTTCGCGACCATCTACAAGGACACCCGCCAGCTCGCCGACGTCACCGTCAAGATGGCCGACGCCGTGCTCAAGGGCGGGCAGCCCGAGGTCAACAACACCAAGGACTACGACAACGGCACCAAGGTCGTGCCGTCGTACCTGCTCCAGCCCGTGATCGTCTACAAGGACAACTACCAGAAGGTGCTGGTCGACTCCGGCTACTACACGGCCAACCAGCTGCAGTAGTCCCGGCCCGGGCCGCCCCCGGAGCGATCCGGGGGCGGCCCGTCCCCACCGACACCCGCCGGAAGAGGATCGGATGCCCGACGACCACATCCTGCAGATGCGCGGGATCACCAAGACCTTCCCCGGGGTCAAGGCGCTGGAGGACGTCACCCTCTCGGTGCGGCGCGGCGAGATCCACGCGATCTGCGGGGAGAACGGCGCCGGCAAGTCGACGCTCATGAAGGTGCTCTCGGGGGTCTACCCGCACGGCTCGTACGAGGGCGAGATCCTCTTCGACGGCGAGCCGTGCTCCTTCGCCACCATCCGCGACAGCGAGCACCGCGGGATCGTGATCATCCACCAGGAGCTGGCGCTGTGCCAGCAGCTCTCGATCGCCGAGAACATCTTCCTGGGCAACGAGCAGGCCGTGCGCGGGCTCGTCGACTGGAACCGCACCAACCACGAGGCCGACAAGCTCCTGGCGCAGGTCGGCCTCAAGGAGCAGGCGGTGACGCCGGTGGCGGACATCGGGGTCGGCAAGCAGCAGCTCGTCGAGATCGCCAAGGCGCTGTCGAAGGAGGTGAAGCTGCTGATCCTGGACGAGCCGACGGCCGCGCTCAACGACGACGACTCGGCGCACCTGCTCGACCTGTTGCGCGGGCTCAAGGCCCGCGGCATCACCTGTGTGATCATCTCCCACAAGCTGAACGAGATCGAGGCGATCGCCGACTCGCTCACGATCATCCGCGACGGCCGGACGATCGAGACGCTGGACATGAAGGCCGACGCGGTCACCGAGAACCGGATCATCTCCGGGATGGTCGGCCGCGACCTCGAGCACCGCTTCCCCCCTCGGCACTCGTCGTCGGCGGGGGAGGAGGCGCTGCGGATCGAGGACTGGACGGTGCACAGCCCGTCGCAGCCGGACCGGGCGGTCGTCTCCGGCGCGAACCTGGTGCTGCGTCGCGGGGAGATCGTCGGGCTGGCCGGCCTGATGGGCGCCGGCCGCACCGAGCTGGCCATGAGCGTGTTCGGCCGCTCCTACGGGGTGAACATCTCCGGGCGCCTGGTCAAGGACGGCGTGCCGATCGAGGTCCGCTCCGTGCAGGACGCGATCCGCCACCGCATCGCCTACGCCACCGAGGACCGCAAGCGGTACGGGCTGAACCTCATCGACGACATCAAGCGCAACGTCTCCGCCGCCCGCCTGCACAAGCTCGCGCGGCGCGGGTGGGTCGACGACAACGAGGAGTACCGGGTCGCCGAGGGCTTCCGGCGCAGCCTGAACATCAAGGCGCCGACGGTCGCCAGCATCACCGGCAAGCTCAGCGGGGGCAACCAGCAGAAGGTCGTGCTGTCCAAGTGGATCTTCACCGACCCGGACGTGCTGATCCTCGACGAGCCGACCCGCGGCATCGACGTGGGCGCCAAGTACGAGATCTACACGATCATCAACCGGCTCGCCGACGAGGGCAAGGCCATCCTGGTCATCTCCTCCGAGCTGCCCGAGCTGCTCGGCCTCTGCGACCGGATCTACGCGCTGGCCGCCGGGCGGATCACCGGGGAGGTCGACCGCGCCGACGCGACCCAGGAGCGGCTCATGCAGTTCATGACCCGCGTGGAACAGGGACAGGAGCAGTCCGCATGACGAGCCCCATCGCCGGCGCGGCCCCCACCGACACGGGCGCACCCGTCCCGGAGACGCCCCCGGCGGGCGCGCCGTCCGGGCGCCCGGCGCGGCGCTTCCGGCTGAACATGCGGGAGAGCGGCATCTACGTCGCGTTCGCGCTGATCATCGCGCTGTTCTCCGTGCTGACCGACGGCGCGCTGCTGCAGCCGCAGAACATCTCCAACATCATCGTCCAGAACTCCTACATCCTGATCCTGGCGATCGGGATGATCCTGATCATCATCGCCGGGCACATCGACCTGTCCGCGGGCTCGGTGGTGGCGGCCACCGGGGCGCTGTCCGCGGTGCTCATGGTCGACCTGCAGGTGCCGTGGCCGCTCGCGGTGCTGCTCACGATCGTCCTGGGCGCGCTGATCGGCGCCTTCCAGGGCTACTGGGTCGCGTACTTCGGCATCCCGGCGTTCATCGTGACCCTCGCGGGGATGCTCGTGTTCCGGGCGGTGACCCTGACCATCCTGGGCAACCAGGGCATCGGCCCGTTCCCGGACGCCGTGCGCACGCTGTCCAACGGCTTCCTCGCCGGCTTCCTGGGCAACATCGGGCTGGGCCCCCTCGGCGGCGCGGACCTGTTCACGCTGCTGGTCGGCCTGGCGGCGGTCGGGGCGATCGCGTTCACGCAGTGGCGCGCGCGCAGCGCCCGGCTGGGCTACGGGCAGGTCGTCGAGCCGTTCCCGGTGTTCGTCACCAAGATCGCCGCGGCGTCGCTGGTCGTCATGTTCGTGATCGTCCAGCTGGCCCGGTTCAAGAACCTGCCGTGGGTGCTGGTGCTGCTGGCCGTGCTGGTCATCGGCTACACGCTGCTGACCAACCGGGCGGTGTTCGGGCGGCACATCTACGCCATCGGCGGCAACCGGCAGGCCGCCACCCTGTCCGGGGTCAAGGTCCAGCAGGTCACCTTCTGGATCTTCGTGAACATGGGCGTGCTGGCCGCGATCGCCGGGGTCATCTTCGCCGGCCGGCTCAACCAGGCCGGTCCGACGGCGGGCACCAACTTCGAGCTCGACGCCATCGCCGCGGCGTTCATCGGCGGGGCGGCGGTGCAGGGCGGCGTCGGCAAGGTGGTCGGCGCGATCACCGGCGGCCTCATCATGGCCGTGATCAACAACGGGATGTCGCTCATCGGGTCGCCGAGCGAGCGGGTCCTGCTGGTGAAGGGGCTCGTGCTGCTCGCGGCGGTGGCCTACGACGTGTGGACCAAGCGGCGGGCCGGCGCGGCGGCGCGCTGAGCGCCGCGGTCCTCCGGGCGCGCGGCGCACCCCCACCCCGGCCGGCGTGCCGGGGAACACGGCCGACGGGGGCGCGGTTGCGGGGATCATGACGACCATCGGCTTCATCGGAAGCGGCAACATCGGCAGCACCCTCGCGCGCCTGGCGATCGGTGCCGGGTACGACGTGGTGCTCAGCAACTCGCGCGGCCCGGACACCCTCGCGGACCTGGTCGGGAAGCTGGGCCCGTCGGCCCGCGCCGCGACGGTCGAGGACGCCGCGGCCGCGGGGGACATCGTGGTCGTCACGATCCCGCTGTAGGCCTACGCGTCGGTCCCGGTGGCGCCCCTGGCCGGCAAGGTCGTGATCGACACCAACAACTACTACCCGCAGCGCGACGGGCAGATCGCGGAGCTCGACGCGGCGACCGCGACGAGCAGCGAGCTGCTCCAACGCCACCTGCCCGAGGCCCACGTAGTCAAGGCGTTCAACCACATCACGTCCGCGGACCTGGGGAGCCAGGGCGAGCCCGCCGGCACGTCCGGCCGCCGGGCTCTGGCGATCGCCGGCGACGACGCCGCGGCCAAGGCGACGGTAGCCGCGTTGATCGACGAGTTCGGCTTCGACACCGTCGACGTCGGGGCTCTGGCCGACAGCTGGCGCGTGCAGCCCGACACCCCCGCCTACGGCCCCCGCCTCGACGCCGACGGGCTGCGCACCGCAGTCGGGCAGGCCGAGCGCCACACCGGGACCAGCTGACACCGCTCTGTGTTGTCGTGAAAGCCACTTTCAGGACCGCAGACGTCCTGAAAGTGGCTTTCACGCGCGCACCCCTGCGGTCGGCGCCCCACGCCGCACCCGGCGGCGCGCGGCACCCGCCGCGCCGTGGTCAGGCCGACGCGTCCGCCCCGGGCCCGCCCGTCCGGGCGAGCGCGGAGTCGAGCCCCGCGTCGGTGGCCAGCTCCACCGCCAGCTCCCGGGCGTGGGGCAGCAGGGCCGCGACGTCGACCCGCAGCACCTGCCCGTCGGCCACCACCGGTTCGCCGGCCACCCACACCTGCGCCACGTCGCGCACCGACGCGCAGTACACGAGCTTCTGGTACGGGTCGTGGATGTTCGCGAGCGACGGGCTGTGCTCGGGGAACAGCACGAGGTCCGCGGCCTTCCCGGGCTCCAGGCTCCCGATCTCCTCGGCCATCCCCAGCGCCCGGGCCCCGCCGAGCGTGGCCATGTGCAGCACCTCGCGCGCCGTCAGCGCCGTCGCCTGCAGGTGGTGCACCTTCTGCAGCAGCGCGGCGGTCTTCATCGTCTCGAGCATGTCCTGGCTGTCGTTGCTCGCCGGACCGTCGACGCCCAGCCCGACCGTGACGCCCTCGCGCAGCAGCCGCGGCACCGGGCACACCCCCGAGGCCAGGACCATGTTCGACACCGGGTTGTGCGCCACGGCCACGTCGTGCTCGCGCAGCAGCGCCACGTCGGCGTCGTCGAGCCACACGCAGTGCGCGGCCAGCACCTGCGCGTCGAGCAGTCCGACGCGGGCGGCGTACCCGATCGACGTCGCGCCCCGCTGCACCCGCGACTGCGTGACCTCCTCGCGGACCTCGTTGAGGTGCACGTGCAGCCGGCCGAACCGCGCGACCAGCGCCGCCGTCGCCCCGATCAGCTCGTCCGACGACGTGGGGACCGTCGCGAGCCCCACCCGGAACCGGCTGCGGCGCGACGCGGCCGCGGCCGCGGCCAGGGCCTCGTGCTCGGCCACGACCCGCTCGACGGGACGCGGGTTCGGGTCGTCCGCGGCGCCGTAGGAGACGTCGCCACGCAGGCCCAGCCGCTCCAGCCCCTCGACGACGCCCGGGGTCACCGGCTCGGGCCCCGGGGCGATGCACATCATGTCCGCGACGGTGGTGATCCCCGACAGCGCCATCTCCGCGCCGCGCAGCAGGGTGCCGACCAGCGCCATCTCCCGGGTGACGCACGGCTCGATCGGCCCGGCGACGTGGACGAACCACTCCCAGAGCGTGTGGGTCTCCCCGATGCCCGACACCAGCGCCTCGGAGAAGTGGCCGTGGCAGCTGACGAAACCGGGCACGAGGATGCCCGTGCCGTCGCCGACCACCGGGGCCGCGGGGTGCGCCGCCCGCAGCGCGGTGAACGGCCCCACCGCGGCGATCCGCCCGCCCGCCACGGCGACGGCGCCGTCGCGGACCTCGCCGGCCGGTCCGCAGGTCAGGACGTGGCGGGCCCGCACGAGCCGGACCCCGGGGTCGACGCCCCCGGCGGCAGCGCTCGCGGCGGCAGCGCTCGTGGCGGCGGCGGTCACGACGGGAGGCCGACGGCCGGGTCGACGAACTCGTTGGTGAACAGCTGGTCGGGCGTGAGGCCCTCCTTGATCGGCTTGTTCTGCGCCGCGAACACCGGCCGCAGGATGTCGATCATGCGGGCGATGCGGCCCTCGTCCATGTCGCCGAGCGTCGCGTTCGGCCCGTTGCCGACGATGCGGCGCTCCCGCATGGTCCGCACGGCGTAGTCGGCCAGGCCGGGGGAGTAGCTCCACACCGACCCGTTGTCGGCCTGCACCGCCCGCACGACGAGCTCGTTCGTCCGCGCCGGGTCGGTGACGAACGCGACCTGCGCGCGCTGCACCATCGGCACGAGCTTCGCCAGGCACGGCGCGAGCGGCGCCCGGTCCGCGGCGCGGACCGACAGGGCCTGGCCGTAGAGGGGGTAGCCGGTGTCGCTGACCAGCTGCAGGTCCACGTCGAAGCTGCGGCCCTCGCCCAGCTCGTTGCGGTAGATGTAGGGCTCCGAGGTGGCGAAGCCGGCCTCGGCGACCGTGCCGTCGGAGGTGACCCACCGCGACGGGCTGCCGTCGTAGCTCCCGTCGACCTGCTCGGGGCGCAGCAGCCCCGACGTCAGCAGGTACTGCATGTACGTGTCGGCCTGGTAGTACAGCACCGGGACCCCGGTCCGGCCCAGGTCGGCGATGGTCCGCACGTCGGGGTGCTTCGTCCGGTCCCACATGATCATCTGCGGGCTCGTCTCCAGCGGCGCGGCCACCGCGACGGTCGGGAGCTGGTCGGAGTTCTGGATCGCCTCGTCGGTCGACACCAGGCCGAGGGTGATCGCCTTGTCGGCGTACATCTGCGCGCTGACCTGCTGGAACCCGATGGCCGGGCCGCCGTAGCGGATCTCCAGGTCCACGCCGGTGGGCCGGCCGGCGTCGACGAGCGGGGCGGTGACCCGCTTCTTGTCGGTGTCGAACCGCGGGGCGTCGCCGAGCAGCTGGAAGTAGGCGCCGTACTCCGACTCGGCGAACCAGTCGGTCTGCACGACGACCGGGTTCGGGCAGACGCCGGACAGCGCCCCGGTGGCCGGCGGCGGGGCCGGGGCCGGGGCGCCACCCCCACCGCCGCTCCCGCACGCGGTGACGAGCGCGGCGACGGTGGCGGTCAGGGCGGTGAGCACGGACGGGCGCACGGAGCTCCTTCGACGACGGTGACGACGGGTCAGCGCGGGCGGTCGCCCGAGCCGTACCAGCTCCCGGTGACGAACCGGATGAGCAGGCCGAACAGGGAGAAGGCGACGACGCCGAGCAGGCAGGCCAGCAGCGCGGCGCCGAGCAGCTGCTCGGTCTGCAGCCGGGCCCGGTACAGGTCGATGAGCACGCCGATGCCGGGCGTACCCTGCCGGAAGAAGAAGTCGCCGACGACCGAACCGACGACGGCCAGCGTCGCCGCGACCTGCAGCCCCGTCAGCAGCGCGGGCATCGCGGCCGGGAACTGCAGCTTCACCAGCCGGGTCAGGCGGCCGGCGCCGTGCAGCGTCAGCAGGTCGTGCTGGCCGCGGTCGGCCGACCGCAGCCCGAACAGGGTAGCGCTGATCACCGGGAACAGCGCCACGGTCACGGTGACGATCACCCGGCTGGTGAAGCCGAAGTCGAACCAGAAGCCGACCACCGGCACGAGGGCCAGGGTGGGCGCGCACTGCAGCAGCACCGCGTACGGGTACAGCGACCGCTCGACCCACCGGGCCTGGCTCATCGCCGTGCCCACCGCGACGCCCAGCACCGCCGCCACCGCGAACCCCGCCGCGGCGACCGTCGCCGAGAGCGCCAGCCCGCGCAGCAGCGGCGCCCGGTTGACGGGGTCGAGGAAGGCGACCGCGACGACCGCGTGCGGCGGCGGCAGCAGGAAGCGCCGGTCGTCGTCCAGGAGGACCTCGCTGACCAGGTACCAGAGGCCGAGGAAGAGCACCAGGGTCACCAGCGGCGGCACCCGGCGGGCGAGCGCGCCGCCGCCCGTCCGCGCCCGGCGCGGCCGCGCGGCGACCACCGCGAGGCCCGTCGGCGCCGGCGGCGCCGACGGGCCGGGGGGACGGATCACGCCGTACTCTCCCGCTCCGCGCGGGCGGGGTCGGCGAGCAGCGCGGACACCTCGGCGGCGAGGCGTCCGAACGCGGGCTCGAACCGCAGCCGCGGCGGCCGGGGGCGGGGCAGCGGCACGTCCACCTCGCCGATGATCCGGCCCGGCCGCGGCGACATCACCGCCACCCGGTCGGACAGGGACACGGCCTCCGCGACGGAGTGCGTCACGAACAGCACCGTCAGCCCGCCGCGCGCCACCAGCTCCGCCAGCTCGCCGTTCAGCCGCTCCCGTCCCAGCTCGTCCAGCGCACCGAACGGCTCGTCGAGCAGCAGCGTCTCCGGCTCGAGCACGAGCGTCCGCGCCAGCGACACGCGCATCCGCATGCCGCCGGACAGGGCGGCCGGCCGGGCGTGCGCGAAGCCCTCCAGGCCCACGAGCGCGAGCGCCCGCTCCGCGCGCCGGCGGCGCTCGCCGCGCGGGAGGCCCTCCAGCTCGGCGACCAGCTCGACGTTGCGCGCGGCCGTGCGCCACGGCAGCAGCGTGGGGTCCTGGAAGACGTAGCCGAGCCGGCCGGGCGCGGTGGCGACGGCGCCGGCCGTCGGGGCGTCCAGGCCCGACAGCAGCCGCAGCAGGGTGCTCTTGCCGCAGCCGGACGGCCCGACGACGCTCACGAACTCCCCGCGGCGCACCCGGAGGTCCAGATCCGTGAGCGCGGCAGTACCGTCCGCGAAGGTGCGCCCGACCCCGGCCATCTCCAGCACGACGTCGTCAGGTGCGGGCACCGCCGAACCATAACCCGGACGGTCGTTGTCGCGACCGTCCGTGAACACCTGATCGTGGAGTGACGGCGCAGGCGGCGGTCGCGGATCCGGACGAGGGTGGCGGGCGGACGGACGTGAGCTCTGCAGGACGGGGTGCCGACGGTGCAGCGACAGGGGATGGACACAGCGGTCGTGGCCGCGGTCGTGGCGGCCGTGCTCGCCCTGACCGCGGCGTGCGGGTCCGCCCCGTCCGCCGCGTCCCCGCCGGCCGTGACGGTCGTCCGCCCGCCCGACACCCCGGCGGGGTCCGCCCCGGCCGCGCCCACGGGCGAGCCGGTGCTGACGGTCTCGGGCCGCATCGCCGCCGCCGGCGGCGCGCTGCGCCTCGACCGGGCCGGGCTGGACGCCATGGGCGTGCTCCAGATGACGGTCGACGACCCGTGGGCGAAGCGGCGGCTGCCGCTGCGCGGCGTCTGGCTGCGCGACCTGGTCGAGCGGGCCCGCCCGGACGCCGCGGCGACCACGCTGCACGTCACGGCGCTGGACGACTACCAGGTCGACCTCGCGCTGGCCGACGTCCGCGCCCAGGGGATCCTGCTCGCCACCCGCACCGGCGACGGGGCCGACCTGCCGCTCGAGGACGGCGGCCCGACCCGCGTCGTCTTCGCCGACGGGCTCGCCGAGCGCTTCAGCCCCGACCTGTGGATCTGGAACATCCGCACGATCGAGGTGCGATGACGGCGGTCCCGGAGAGCCGCTGGGCCCGGTTGGCCCGCCCGCGGGTGCTGATCACCGCGGTCGTCGCCGTGCTCGTCGCCACCGTCACGCTGATCGTCCTGTACTCCTTCCTCCTGGACCGGATGAGCGAGCAGGTCGAGCAGGCGCAGGCCCGGTCGGCGAACCTGTCGAACGCGGACCGCGAGGTGCAGATGCTGCTGCAGGCGGTCATCCGGCTGGACCCGGGCTCCGACCCCGCCGAGATCGACCTGCACCGCGGGGTCGCGATCCGCCAGATCGTCGTGTCCGCCGGCGCGTTCGACGCCGACGACCCGCAGGTCCGGGAGCTGCAGGACGTCCAGGCGCAGCTGCAGGCGTTCCCGTGGGACCGGTTCGCCGCGGACCGGGGGCGCGACGAGGGCCTGCGCCAGGCGGCGATGGAGCTGGTGACGGGCTGCGAGAAGCGGGTCAACCTGCTGCGCAGCGCGCAGGAGAAGCAGTTCTACGCCGTCACCACGGCGTCGCTGTCGGCCAACCAGCGGGGCCAGCTGGCGCTCGCGACCCTGGTGACGCTCGTGCTCGGGCTGGGGGCCGGCGGCATCGCGGTCGTGCTGCGCCGCAGCCGCAGCGACGTGGCCCGCGCCTACGACGCCCTCAAGGGCGAGGTGGCCGAGCGGCGGCTCGCCGAGGACGCGCTGCGGGCGAGCGAGGGCCGGTTCCGCTCCCTGGTCCAGCGGGCCTCCGACCTCACCATCGTCACCGACGGCCAGGGCGTCGTCACCTACGTCAGCCCCGCCGTCGAGAAGGTCACCGGCCACCGGCCGGCGGACGTGCTCGACCGGTCGCTGCTCGCGCACGTCGAGCCGGCCGAGCGGGCCGCCGTCGCCACGGCGATCACGCTGCTCGCCGAGCAGCCCGGCGTCGTGCGGACCATCGAGCTGCGGCTGTGCACGCTCGACGGCCGCGTCCGGTCGATCGAGGCGGTGTGCCGCAACCTCGTCGACGACCCCGACGTGCGCGGCCTGGTCTGGAACGGGCGCGACGTCACCGAGCGGCGCGCCCTGGAGAGCGAGCTCAGCCACCGCGCGCACCACGACCCGTTGACCGGGCTGCCCAACCGGGCGCTGCTGCTGGCGCGCCTGCACGAGACCCTGACGGCGCCCGGCCCGGGGGGCGACCGCATCGGGGTCGCCCTCGTCGACCTCGACGGGTTCAAGAGCGTCAACGACACCCTCGGCCACCCCGCCGGCGACGAGCTCCTGCAGGCGGCGGCGCGGCGCCTGCTCGGCTGCCTGCGCAAGAACGACATCGCGGCGCGCCTCGGCGGCGACGAGTTCGCCGTGATGCTCCACGACCAGGACCGGGCGCAGGCGCTGACCATGGCCCGGCGGATCGTCGACGTGCTGCACGAGCCGTTCACCGTCGCGGGCCACCAGGTCACCGTCGGCGCCAGCGTCGGTGTCGTGCTCGGCACGGGCGGCGGGACCGCCGACGACCTGCTGCGCGACGCCGACATCGCCATGTACGTGGCGAAGAAGACCGGCAAGGGCCGCGTCGAGGTGTTCGAACCCGACATGCGGATCCAGGCCTCGCACCGCACCCGGCTGCAGCAGGAGCTGGCCTGGGCCGTCGAGCGCGGCGAGATCGAGGTCGTCTACCAGCCGATCGTCGACCTGCGCACCCAGCGGCCCGAGCTCATGGAGGCGCTGGCCCGCTGGCGCCGCCCCGGCCAGCCGGCGGTGCCGCCCGACGTCTTCATCGCCCTCGCCGAGGAGTCGGGGACGATCAACAAGATCGGGCACGAGGTGCTGCAGCAGGCCTGCCGCGCGGCCCGGGAGTGGCGGCGGTTGCCCGGGTACGCCGACCTCGGGGTCGCGGTGAACGTGTCGGTGCACCAGATCCTGGCCGGCGGCCTCGTCGACCGGGTCGTCGCGGTGCTGGGCGAGGCCGGGCTGCCCCCCACCGCGCTCGCCCTGGAGATCACCGAGAGCGCGGCGCTCGGGGACTCCGAGCGGGTGGCCGCGGAGTTCACGCTCCTGCAGACCATGGGCGTGCGGCTCGCCGTCGACGACTTCGGCGCGGGCTACTCGTCGCTGGGGATGCTCACCGGCCTCGACGTCGACTCGCTCAAGATCGACCGCAGCCTGCTCGACTTCGACACGACCCGGCGCGGCTCGCTGGTGATGGCCATCGCCGAGCTGGGTCACACGCTCGGGCTGCGGGTGGTGGCCGAGGGCGTGGAGACCCCCGGGCACCTGCACCGGGCGCGCGAGGCCTGCTGCGACGCCGTGCAGGGGTACTACCTGTCGCGCCCGCTCGAGGGGGACGCCGTCGCGGGCTTCCTCACCGGGTGGGCGGCGGTGGACCGGCGGGCCGACCTGGCGACGCCGGCCTGACCCCGCCCCCGCCGTCCCCCGTCGTCCCCCGCGGCCCGGTCACCCCGACGACAGGGGCTGCTCCTCGATCGCGTCCACGCGGTCGGGGTAGAACGCCAGGTGGTCCTTGATCGCCGCGACGGCGTCGTACGGGGCCTCGTAGGTCCAGACCGCGTCCGCGCCGCGCCCGCCCGCGCCGGGGATGCCGTAGTAGGTGGCGTCGCCCTTGTACGGGCAGTACGTGGTGCGGCTGCTGCGCTCCAGCCGGCCGAGGTCGGCGTCGTCGCGGGGGATGTAGAGCACCGGCGGGTAGTTCGCCTCCCGCACGGCCACCGCGCGGGTCGTCTCGGCGACCACCTGCCCGCCGGCGCGGACCACGACCCGCGCCGGGTGCGGGGCGAGCGTGATGGGGTGGTCGGGTCCGGGCTGCTTCACCGTCTTCGGCACGGTCGGTCCTCTCGGTGGGAAGCGACGTCCGTCACCGCGGTCAACCGGCGCCGCCCGGGCCCGATTCCCGCGGCGCCTACAGCAGCGCCCGCCCGACCAGCGCCACGAGCAACGCCACCCCGACGACGAGCACGACCACCGACAGGACCCCGGCGAAGGCGACGGTTGAAGCAACCCCGGCGATAGCGAGCATTGCGAGCTGCGGTCTGGTTGCGACGGAGAAACCGGCAGTCATCGGTGCGAGCACCGCCAGTATCGCGAAGGCGAACCCGGCCAACCCGAGGACGACGAGGTGGTGTCCGCCGAGGGTGACGACGGCCGTCACCGGGGAGCGCCGGTCGAGCCAATCGCCCGCCGCGAGCATCCAGGCCGCCGCCATCACGTTCAGCGCCATGAGCACCCAGAGCGTCCGCCGACCCCCCGGCGGTAGCGACATCTGCGCGTCCGGCACGCGCTGCAACACTCGTCACCACCGCCACGCGGCGAGCGGCTGGAACACCGCGGGTGCGCCGTGGAGAAGGCCGTACGGCGCGACGACGCCGAAGACGATCGGGTCGAGCAGTACCTCCAGCGCGTCGGCGGCCCACGGGGCGGGGCCACCGACGAGCGCGTCGAGGATCCCGACGGCCCGGGCGACCCCGGAGTGGTCGGGCACCGGACCGACCAGCGCCCGGGCGACCTCGTCCGTGCAGGTGCGCGGCCCGTCGGCGAGCAGGGGCCGCAGTGCCCGCACCGGCCCCTCCGGGTCGAGCTCGTGGGCGACTGCCACGTCATCGAAAGGTAGGTCGGCCGCAACCATTCGCCGGAGCTCGGACCGCACCCGCCGGGGGACGAACCCGGGTCCGTCCTCACCCAGGAGGGGGTCGCGCCACGCCGGCCCGTACAGCCACGGCGTCCCCCGGTTCTCCAGGACGACCGGCAGCGGGCTGTACGGCAGCACGACCGACCGCGGGAGTTCCGGCCACCGCCGGTCGAGGTCGGCGACGAGCCGCGTGAACTCCTCACGCACCTCGAGGTCGTCGCGCACGTCCAACGTCGACATCAGACCCGCCTCCTCAGCTCTCGAAGACGGCGGCGACCGCCATAAAGAGCAGGAACCCGACCAGTGCCGCGAGCAGCGCGAGGAGCGCGACGCCAGCCAGCGATGCCGCCCCGGCCGCCCCGGCGAGGCAGATCGCCGCCAGCTCCGGCCCGCCGGCCCGCCGCAGGCCGCCCGTGAACGGGACGAGGACCAGCAGCGTGCCGGCACCGGCGGCTGCGAGGACCAGGAGCAGGCCGGGATGCCCGAGCGTGGCGACCCCGTACAGGAGGCCGCTGCCCGGCGCGAGCCCGGCGCGCACCGCCGCCAGCCAGCCGCCGACGGCCGCGGCGCCGAGGAGGACGGTCCACAGCGCGACGGTGACCCGTCCCGGCAGCTCGTGGGGGAGCCGCCCGTGCGGACGGGTCCGGTCCACGAGAGCGCCGAGCGGGTCGGTCTCCTGCAGCGCGGGTACGTCGTCGATCGGTGGCAGCAGCAGGGACGGCCGCGGGGGCCAGTGGGTCAGGGTCGGTTCGGCCATGGTCCAATAGTCGGACGTCCGCGCTCCCCCGTCACCGAACGGCACCGCTGCGGAACCTCGCACCCGGAGCGCCGCCGGGACAGCGTTTGCACACAAACTCTCGCGATCAACGGCC
>DASVUG010000350.1:0-9646 GCA_036387155.1 Pseudonocardia sp.
CTCGACACCGCCCTGCGCCGCTACCAGGCGGTGGCCCGGTGACCGCGGACCGGACCGTCGGGGGCCCCGGCACCGACCCGGACACCGGCGGCCCCACCACCGGCGGTTCCGCCACCGGCAGCTCCGCCCCCCGCAGCCCCGAGCCGGCCGGGGCCGCGGACGCCGGCACCGCGGACGCCGGGGCCGCGGACGCCGCCGTGGAGCTGGTCGGCGTCGACAAGACCTTCCCGGCGACGTCGGGCCGGTCCGGCGCCGCCGTGCACGCCCTGTCGGGCATCGACCTGCGCGTGGCCCCGGGCGAGCTCGTGTCGCTGATCGGCCCGTCCGGGTGCGGGAAGTCGACGCTGCTGCGCGTCGTCGCCGACCTGGAGCAGCCCAGCGCCGGCACCGTCCTCGTGGGCGGCAAGTCCGCCCGCCGGGCCCGCCTCGACCAGGACTACGGCATCGCCTTCCAGCAGGCGGGCCTGCTGGAGTGGCGCACCGTCGCGGAGAACGTCGAGCTGCCCCTGCACGTGCACGGCGTCGCCAAGCAGGAACGGCGGGCGCGCGCGGCGGAGCTGCTGGCGATGGTCGGCCTCGCCGAGTTCGCCCGGCACCGCCCGAGCCAGCTCTCCGGCGGCATGCAGCAGCGTGTCGCGATCGCCCGGTCGCTGGCCACCCGGCCGCGGCTGCTCCTGATGGACGAGCCCTTCGGCGCGCTGGACGAGATGACCCGCGAGCGGATGCAGGCCGAGCTGCTGCGGATCGCGGACGGGACGGGCGCTGCCGTGCTGTTCGTGACGCACTCGATCCCCGAGGCCGTCGTGCTGTCCGACCGGGTGGTCGTCATGTCGCCGCGGCCGGGCCGGATCACCGCCGTCGTCGCCGGTCGGCGCCCGCGCGGGAGCGCCACGCCGGCGGGGCGCGGGGTCGACGGGGCGGCCCCCGACGCGGTCGACCGCGTCGACGACGTCCGCGAGTCCGCCGCGTTCTTCGCCGCCGTCACCGAGGTCCGCGAGGCCCTGCGCGCCAGCGGGGCCCATCGGGACGGGACCGGGCGGGACGAAGCCGGTCGGGACGGGTCCGGACCCGCCCCGACCGGGGGGGATCGGCCGTGACGGTCCCCGTCGCCGGCCCGCGCCGCCGGCTGCACGCCGCCGGCGTCCTGCCGCCGGTGGCGTTCGGCGCCGCGGCGCTGCTGGCGTGGGAGCTGGTCGTGCGGGTCACGGGCGTGCCCGCCTTCCTGCTGCCGGCGCCCAGCGCGATCGGCGCGCAGGTCGCGGCGGCCTTCTCCACGATCCTCGCGACCACCGCCGTGACCGGCGCCAACGCGCTGGTCGGGCTGGTCGCCGGGTTCGTCCTCGGGGTCGGTCTCGCGCTGCTCGCCGCGCGCTCCCGCGTCGTGGCGGAGCTGGCGTCCCCGGTGGTCGGCGCGGCGGCCGCCGTCCCGATCGTGGCGCTGGCCCCGGTGTTCACCACGATGTTCGGCTCGACGAGCGAGCTGCCGCGGCGGCTGGTCGTCGCCGTCGTGGTCGTCGTCCCGGTCTACGTCGCCACCGCCCGCGGGCTGGCGCAGGTCGCGCCGGTGCACCACGACCTGATGACCGCGCTGGCCGCCACCCCCGCGCAGCTCTCGCGGTTCGTCCGGCTCCCCGGCGCGGTGCCCTACATCATGACCGGCCTGCGGCTGGCCGCGCCGGCGTCGGTGATCGCCGCGATCGTCGCGGAGTACTTCGGCGGCCTGCAGAACGGCCTCGGCAGCCGGATCACCTCCGCGGCGGCCAACACCGCGTACGCCCGGGCCTGGGCCTTCGTCGTCGCGGCGATCGTCCTCGGGCTGCTGTTCCACCTCGCCGGCCTGCTCGCCGAGCGGATCGTGACCCGGACCCCCACGAGGAGATGACATGAGACGACCCCGGATCCGCTCGGGCCTGCTCGCCGCGGCGGCGGTGCTGGCGCTGGGCGCCACGGCCTGCTCGACGACGCCGGAGGCCTCCGCCCCGTCCGGCGGCGGCGCACCCGCCTCCGCCGGCGGGGCGCTGACCCCGGTCAAGCTGCAGCTGCAGTGGGTCACCCAGGGCCAGTTCGCCGGCTACTTCGCCGCCGTCGACCAGGGCTTCTACCGCAAGCGCGGGCTGGACGTGCAGATCCTGGAGGGCGGGGTCGACATCGTCCCGCAGACGGTGCTCGCCCAGGGCCAGTCGGACTTCGCGATCGCGTGGGTGCCCAAGGCGCTGGCGTCGCGCGAGCAGGGCGCGGGGATCACCGACGTCGCCCAGGTCTTCCAGCGCTCGGGCACCTACCAGGTGTCGTTCAAGGACAAGGCGATCACCGACCCGGCCGCCCTGCGCGGCAAGAAGGTCGGCAACTGGGGCTTCGGCAACGAGTTCGAGCTGTTCGCCGGGATGACCCGGGCGGGCATCGCGCCGGGCGACGTCACGCTGGTCCAGCAGCAGTTCGACATGCAGGCCCTGCTCAGCGGGGAGATCGACGCCGCCCAGGCGATGTCGTACAACGAGTACGCCCAGGTGCTGGAGGCGACCAACCCCGCCACGGGCAAGCTCTACCAGCCCTCCGACTTCAACGTCATCAACTGGAACGACGCGGGCACCGCGATGCTGCAGGACGCGATCTGGGCCAACACGGAGAAGCTGAAGTCGGACCCGGCCTACCAGGACACCACGACGAAGTTCGTCGCCGGCTCGCTGGAGGGCTGGGCCTACTGCCGCGACAACCCCGAGTCCTGCCGCGACATCGTCGTCAAGGCCGGGTCCAAGCTCGGCGCCAGCCACCAGCTGTGGCAGGTCAACGAGATCAACAAGCTGATCTGGCCGTCGCCGGCCGCCGGAGCGGGCACCATCGACCAGGCGGCGTGGGACCGGACGGTGCAGGTCGCGCTGCAGGCCAAGAACGCCGACGGCGCCACCGTGCTGACCAAGCAGCCCGACGCCGACGCCTTCACCAACGACTACGTCACCAAGGCGCTCGAGACGCTCAAGGGCGAGGGCGTCGACGTCGTCGGGGCGGGCTTCACGCCGAAGCAGGTCACGCTGAACCCGAACGGCGCCTGAGCGCGTGCTGTAGTAGCTGCAGGAAAGCCACCTTCATGCAACCAGACCGCATGAAGGTGGCTTTCCTGCAATCCCCGCCCCGCCCCCGAACGGCGCGCGGCGGTCAGGCCGCGGCGGCCGCCAGGGTCAGGAACTCGCCGATCGGACCGAACTCGGCCGGGCCGCCCAGCTCGACCTGGGAGAGCCACACCGCCACCACCCCGGCCGACGGGAGCACGTAGCCGGCCGTGCCGGTGCCGCCGACCCAGCCGTAGCGCCCGGGGACGTTCCACGGCCGGGTGGGGTCGACGTCGACGCTGCCGCCGAAGCCCCACGCCTGCCCGTCGAGGAAGATGTTGCCCGGCTCGGCGTACGCCTGCGGCGTCGTCATCTGCCGCACCGACTCCGCCGACAGCACTTCCCGGCCGGCGTGCCGACCGCCGTCGAGCAGCATCCGGCCGAACGTGCACCAGTCGTCGACCGTCGAGACGAGCCCCCCGGCACCCGACGGGAACGCCGGCGCGCTCGCCCACTGCCCGTCCGGCGCGTCCACCAGCTCCAGGTCACCGGACTCGTCGCGCCGGTAGTAGCCGGTGAACCGGCGGAGGTCCTCGGCGGGTACGACGAACCCGGTGTCGCGCATCCCCAGCGGGTCGAGCACCGCGTCGCGCAGCACGTCGGCCAGCGGCGCCGACTCCGCGCGCGCCAGCAGCACCCCGAGGACGTCCGACCCCGTGTTGTAGGTCCAGCCCCGTCCGGGCTGGTGCACCAGCGGCACCTCGGCGAGCCGGGCCATCCACTCGTCCGGCCGAGGGACGACCTGCGGCTGCGGCGGCCCCTGGTGCAGCCGGTCGAGCAGGACCCGGACGACCGGCGCGCTGAAGTCGCCGACGAACCCGTGTCCCGCCCGGAACGTCAGCAGGTCGCGCACGGTGATCGGGCGGTCGGCCGGGACGACGTCGTCGAGCGGCCCGGTCGGCGACCGGAGGACCCGGGGCGCGGTGAGCTCCGGGAGCCACGCCTCGACGGCGTCGTCGAGCCCGAAGCGGCCACGCTCGACCAGCACCAGGGTCGCCGCCGCCACGATCGGCTTGGTGATCGAGGCGATCCGGAACAGGGTGTCCCGGGTCGTCGCCGCCCCGCCCACCGCGCGCGATCCCCCCACCGCCACGTGCCGCCGGCCGTCGCCGGTCGCGATCAGGGCGACGGCGCCGGGCACGCGGCCCTCGGCGCACACGCGGTCGACCAGCGTCTCCAGGGCGTCCACGGCTCTCTCCTCCCGTTCGGCACCGACGGGGGACCGCCGCGCCCGCGCGGACTCATCGGTGCCCGATCCGTCGGCCCGCGTGGGCATCCGCGCGGTCCCGACGGGTACCTCGCGGCCATGGCGAGCATCGGCTACTTCCTCTCCAGCGAGCAGTTCACCCCCCAGGAGCTGGTCGAGCAGGCCCGTCGGGCCGAGCAGGCGGGCTTCGAGCGGCTGTGGATCTCCGACCACTTCCACCCCTGGAACGACGCGCAGGGGCAGAGCCCCTTCGTGTGGGGCGTCATCGGCGCGCTGTCGCAGGTCACGTCGCTCCCGATCAGCACCGGCGTCACCTGCCCGACGGTGCGCATCCACCCGGCGATCATCGCGCAGGCCGCGGCGACGGCCGCCGTCCAGCTCGACGGCCGGTTCGTCCTCGGCGTCGGCAGCGGGGAGAACCTCAACGAGCACGTCCTCGGCGATCCCTGGCCGTCGGTCGGGGTGCGCCTGGACATGATGGAGGAGGCCGTCGAGGTCATCCGCCTGCTCCACCAGGGCAGGATGATCAGCCACCACGGCGCCTACTACGAGGTGCAGGAAGCGCGGATCTACACCCTCCCCGAGCAGCCGGTCCCGATCTACGTCTCGGCGTTCGGCCCGCAGGCCGCGGAGCTGGCCGGCCGGATCGGCGACGGGCTCTGCACCACGATGCCGGACGCGGAGATCATCAAGACCTTCCGCGAGTCGGGCGGCGGGAGCAAGCCGGTCCAGGCCGGGACGAAGGTCAACTGGGGGCGGGACGCCGACGCGGCGCTGGACGAGGCGCACCGCCTCTGGGGCAACGAGGGCCTGCCCGGGCAGCTCGCCCAGATCCTGCCGCGGCCCCAGGACTTCGAGGCCGCGATGTCGCTGGTGCCCAAGGAGGCCGTGGCCGGGTCGTTCACCTGCGGCCCCGACGTCGACGCCCACACCGCGCAGCTGAAGGAGTACGTCGACGCCGGCGCCGACGAGGTGTACGTCCAGCAGATCGGTCCGGACTTCGACGGGTTCTTCACCGCCTACGAGAAGGACGTCCTGCCCGCGCTGCGCTGACGTCGCGGCGGGCGGTGGCCGGCGCGGCACGGCGGCCACCGCCCGCGACCGGCCCGCTCGGCCCGCGCGGCGGACCGGCACCGACCCGTGGGAAGATGTGGCGTCGGTTCGATGTTGAAGACCGAGAAGGCCCGCTGTCCGGCAGATCGCGCACCACCGCTGCCATCCGAGTCCGCGGGCCTCGTCCCGCGGGAGCCGAGCCGCTCCCGTCCCGTTCGACGAGAGACAGATGTGAGCCCGACCGACCTAGTCGTCAGCCCCACCCTGCCCGAAGACACCTTCTCCGACGCCCTCGCGGCCGACCTCGAGGTCGACGCCGCTCCCGAGCCGGACGACACCGAGCCCGCCGGCCCGACGTTCGCCGACCTCCCGCTGGGCCCCGCGCTCCAGCGGGCCGTCACCGCGCTCGGCTACACCACCCCCACCCCGATCCAGGCCGAGGCGATCGCGTCGCTGGTCGAGGGCCGCGACCTCATCGGCCAGGCGGCCACCGGCACCGGCAAGACCGCCGCGTTCGCGCTGCCGATGTTGGAGCGCCTCGGCGAGATGCGCCCGCAGCGCACCGGCCGCACCGCCCCGTTCGGCCTGGTGCTGGCGCCCACCCGGGAGCTGGCCCTGCAGGTCTCCGAGGCGATCGACACCTACGGCCGCCCGATGGGCGCCCGCGTGCTCACCGTCTACGGCGGCGCGCCCGTCGGCCCGCAGCTGCGCGGGCTCTCCGAGGGCGTCGACGTCGTCGTCGCCACCCCCGGCCGGGCCATCGACCTGATGAACCGCGGCGCGCTGGACCTGTCCGGCCTCGAGGTCGTCGTCCTCGACGAGGCCGACGAGATGCTCGACATGGGCTTCGTCGAGGACATCGAGACGATCCTGGACGCCACGCCGGACACCCGCCAGGGCGTGCTGTTCTCGGCCACCATGCCGCGGCGCATCGAGGACCTCGCGCAGAACTACCTGCGCGAGCCCGTGACGGTGCGCATGGGTCGCGCGGAGGTCATCTCCGGGGAGGCGCCGCTGGTCCGCCAGACGGCCTACCTCGTGCCGCGGAGCCACACCACCGCGGCGCTCGGCCGGGTGCTCGAGGCCGAGCGCCCGAAGGCCGCCATCGTGTTCTGCCGCACCCGGCTGGACGTCGACGCCGTCACCGAGACGCTCACGGCGCGCGGCCTGCGCGCCGAGGCGCTGCACGGCGGCATGGACCAGGAGCACCGCTCCCGGGTCGTGGACCGGTTGCGCAGCGGGCGCACCGAGCTGCTCGTCGCGACGGACGTCGCCGCGCGCGGCCTGGACATCGACCTGCTCACGCACGTGGTCAACCACGACGTGCCGCAGACGCCCGAGACCTACGTGCACCGCATCGGCCGTGTCGGCCGGGCCGGGCGCGAGGGCGTCGCCATCACGCTGGTGCCGCCGTCGAAGACCTACATGCTGCGCCAGATCGAGCGCGTCACCCGCCAGCCCATCGCGGTCGAGCCGGTACCCACGGCCGCGGACCTGCGGGCCGCCCGGCTGCACCGCACCCGGGACGCGCTGCGGGCGCGGCTGCTGGGCGAGGTCGACGGTGCGCTGGACGGGCCGGCGCTGGACGCCGTGCGCGCCATGATCCTGGAGCTGGGCGCGGACTTCGACCCGGTCGACGTCGCCGCGGCGGCGGTCGGGCTCGCCCAGGAGGTCGCCGGCGCGCCGGACGACGCCGACGACATCCCGGTGGTCTCCGCCCCGCGCGGCGGCCGCGACCGGGACGGGCGGGACCGCGACAGCGGGCCCCGCACCCGCGGCGGCGCCGCCGGCCCGCGCCCGCCGAAGGCCGGCGCGACGCGGCTGTTCGTCAACGCCGGCCGGGCCGCCGGCGTGCGCCCGCAGGACATCGTGGGGGCGCTCGCGAACGAGTCGGGGCTGTCCGGCCGCGACATCGGCGCCATCCAGATCCACGAGCGACACTCGCTGGTGGAGGTGCCCGAGCACGCCGCGGAGGAGGTCCTCCGCTCCATGCGCGGGGCCACCACGCTCAAGGGTCGCAAGACGAACATCCGCCGCGACCGCGGCTTCGACCGGGGCTCCGACCGGGGCTTCGCCTCGTCCGGCCCCCGCCGCGGCGGACGCCAGGACTGACGACCCGCACGACCCGAGGGCCCCGCACCAGCCGGTGCGGGGCCCTCGCCGTCTCCGCGCCCGCCGAGGTGCTCGCCGGCGGGCCGGGCGAGCGGGACATCGGACGCGGACCACCGGGGCGCGGCCGGCGTCCGCGCGGCAGACTGGCGCCGACCGCACCGCAGGAGGCACCGATGACGCAGACCCGACCCGGCCGCAAGCCCCGATCCTGGGAGGTCACCGACGGCCTCGAACGCGCGGGGGCGCGCGGGATGCTGCGCGCCGTCGGGATGGGCGACGACGACTTCGCCCGGCCGCAGATCGGCATCGCGTCGTCGTGGAACGAGATCACCCCGTGCAACCTGTCGCTGCAGCGGCTCGCGCAGGCGGCGAAGGAGGGCGTGCACCGGGCCGACGGCTACCCGATGGAGTTCGGCACGATCTCGGTGTCGGACGGCATCTCGATGGGCCACGTCGGCATGCACTTCTCGCTGGTCAGCCGCGAGGTCATCGCCGACTCCGTGGAGACCGTGGTGGAGGCCGAGCGCCTCGACGGCACCGTGCTGCTCGCCGGCTGCGACAAGAGCCTGCCCGGCATGCTCATGGCCGCGGCGCGGCTGGACCTCGCGGCCGTGTTCGTCTACGCCGGCTCGACGCTGCCCGGTCACGTCGGCGAGCGTGAGGTCAACATCGCCGACGCGTTCGAGGCCGTCGGCGCGTGCGCGCGCGGGCTGATCCCGCGGTCGGAGGTCGACGCCATCGAGCGGGCGATCTGCCCCGGGGAGGGCGCCTGCGGCGGCATGTACACGGCGAACACCATGGCCAGCGCGGCCGAGGCGCTGGGCATGGCGCTGCCCGGCTCGGCCAGCCCGCCCGCGGTCGACCGCCGCCGCGACGGCATCGCCCGCGCCTCCGGCGAGGCCGTCGTCGGCATGAACGACAAGGGCCTCACCGCCCGGCGGATCCTCACCCGCGAGGCGTTCGAGAACGCGATCGCGGTCGTCATGGCCTTCGGCGGGTCGACGAACGCGGTGCTGCACCTGCTCGCGATCGCGCACGAGGCCGAGGTCCCGCTCGCGCTCGACGACTTCACCCGCATCGGCGAGCGCGTCCCGCACCTGGCCGACGTCAAGCCGTTCGGGGCGCACGTCATGAGCACCGTCGACCGGGTCGGCGGCGTCCCGGTGGTCATGCGCGCCCTCCTCGACGCGGGGCTCCTGCACGGCGACGCCCTCACCTGCACCGGGGCGACCGTCGCGGAGAACCTCGCCGCGGTCGACCCGCCCGCCCTCGACGGCACCGTCCTGCGCCGCCTCGACGACCCGATCCACCCCACCGGCGGCATCACGATCCTGCACGGCTCGCTGGCGCCCGACGGCGCCGTGGTCAAGAGCGCCGGGTTCGACTCGGCCCGGTTCACCGGCAAGGCGCGGGTTTTCGACGGCGAGGCCGGGGCGATGGCCGCGCTCGAGGACGGGACGCTGGGCGCGGGCGACGTCGTCGTGATCCGCTACGAGGGCCCGCGCGGCGGCCCCGGCATGCGCGAGATGCTGGCGGTGACGGCCGCGATCAAGGGGGCCGGCCTGGGCAAGGACGTGCTGCTGCTCACCGACGGCCGGTTCTCCGGCGCCACGACGGGGCTGTGCGTCGGCCACGTCGCCCCGGAGGGCGCGGTGGTCAAGAGCGCAGGCTTCGACTCCGCACGCTTCGTCGGTCGCGCCCGGGTCTTCGAGGGCGAGACCGGCGCGATGGCGGCCGTCGCCGACCTGGCGGCCGGCGACGTCGTCGTGATCCGCTACGAGGGCCCCCGCGGCGGCCCGGGCATGCGCGAGATGCTGGCCGTCACGGGGGCGATCAAGGGCGCCGGGCTGGGCAAGGACGTGCTGCTCCTGACCGACGGCCGGTTCTCGGGCGCGACGACCGGCCTGTGCATCGGGCACGTCGCCCCCGAGGCGACCGACGGCGGGCCGATCGCGCTGGTCCGCGACGGCGACGAGATCGTCCTCGACATGGCGGCCCGCACCCTGGACCTGAACGTGGAGCCCGACGAGCTCGCGCGGCGCCGGGCGGCGTGGTCGGCGCCGGAGCCGAAGCACACCCGGGGGGTGCTCGCCAAGTACGCGAGGCTGGTGGGGTCGGCGGCGCAGGGAGCGGTCTGCGACTGACCCGCGAGTTCCGCGTCCCGCCG
>DASVUG010000351.1:0-7257 GCA_036387155.1 Pseudonocardia sp.
GGGGAGCTGCTGAGCGACGAGCACTGCCCGGGGGTGTTGGCGCAGCGGCGGGCGCGGCGGTACTCCGGGACGGTCGGGCCGCTGAACCGCTGGGTCGACGAGCTGCGACGCCACACCGGGGAGCGGGTCCCCCACCTCGACCCGGCCGCGGCGCGGGACGGCGCGCACGTCCTGGTCCTGCTGCAGGACCCGTCGGCCGCGGCCGCCACCGGGTCGGGGTTCGTCAGCCGGCACAACAACGACCCGACGGCGCGCAACGCCTACCTGGCCGCCGAGCGGGCGGGTCTGTCGTACGACGTGTCGCTGTTCTGGAACGTGGTGCCGTGGTGGGTGGCCGATCCGGCGAGGCGGGCACCGGGCCGGACGCTCACCACGGAGGCCGTGCGGGCGCGGCCGCACCTCGCGCACCTGCTCGGGCTGCTCGACCCGGCTCCGCGGACGATCGTGGTCGCGGGCCGGCACGCCGCCCGGGCGTGGGCGCACCTCGTCCGCGACGGGCACCCGGCGCCCGGCGCGACCGTCCTGCACTGCCCGCACCCGAGCCCCCAGGCCTTCCCCATGGTCGACCGCGACAGCGGACGGCGGAACGAGGAGCTGATCGTGGAGGCGTTCCGGACGGCCGCCGCGTCGACGAGGGTGTCCCGATGATCGTCTGGATCAACGGGACCTTCGGGGTGGGCAAGACGCAGACGGCCCACGAGCTGCGCCGGCGGCTGGGTCACGGCTGGGTCGCCGACCCGGAGCTCGTCGGCTTCGGGCTGCACCGCATGCTGCCGCGAGCGCTGCGGCGGGACTTCCAGGACGAGCCGGCGTGGCGCCTCGGCGTGCGCGACGCGCTGCACCGGCTCGACGCCGACGGATCCGCGCAGCCGGTGATCGTGCCGATGACGCTGGTGGTCGACACGTACGCGGACGAGATCCTGGGCTGGCTGCGCGCTGCCGGCCACGACGTCCGGCACGTGACCCTCGCCGCGTCCCCCGAGACCGTGCGCCGCCGGCTGCGTAGCCGCGGCCGGCGCGACTCGTGGGCGTTGCGGCAGCTCGAGGAGTACTGCGCCCGGCTGGGCGAGCCGCGGTTCGCCCGCCACGTCCCGACCGACGGCCGGTCGATCGACGAGGTGGTCGAGGACGTCGCGGGTGCGCTCGGCCTGCCGATGGCACGCCCGCGGAGCCGGCCTCCGGTCGCGTTCCTCCGGCGCCGCGCCGTCCAGCTCCGTCACATCCGGTGGTGGGTCTGACCCGGCGCTCCTAGTCGTACTTCTTCCGCTGCAGCTTGCGGAGCTCCGCGTCGTGCTCGCGCAGCTTGTCGTCCCGCGCCTTCCACTCGCGGCCCCACCTCAGCTTGTCCCGTTCACGCTTCTCGTCGTCCTTGAGCCGCCTGAGGAGCGCCATCCGGGCCTGGTCCGCCTTGCGCTCCTGCTCCTTGGCCGCCCGGCTCGCCCGCGCGCTGGCACGCTCGGCGCGGAGGGTGGCGGGCGACTTGGGGGTCTCGGGCACGGCCACACCTGCGACAGTAGGACGCCCCGGACGCGCCGGAACCGCCGAACGGCTGGTGCGGTCCGTCGGCACCGGCGCCGGGAGCGGCGGCCCGCGCTACAGCACCCGCTGCACGTACTCGGTGACGGTGCGGCTGCCCGGGGCCGGGCGGTGGCGGGACAGCCCACCGTGGCGGGGGCGGGGGGTGGCCGGGACGGCGGACCGCCACGTGGCGCGGGCCGGGCCGACCGGCGCCGGGATGAACGCGATCGGCTGCTGCTGCACCGGCAGCCGGAGGGCCGGGCGCAGGAACGAGCGGCCCAGCCGCACCCGGGCGGGCTCCTCGACGAGCCGGTGGACCAGCGCCGCCACCGGCACCGTCGCCAGGAGCACCGCCAGCCCGACGGCGTGGGCCGCGGGCGCGGACCGGCCCAGCAGCGCCGGGAAGTGCTCCTGGGCCAGCCAGAACACCTCGAACATCGGGATGTGCACGAGGTAGAGGCTGTAGGACAGGCGGCCCCCGCGGACGGCCCACGGCTTCGCGAGCCACACGGCCGGACCGCGGTCGGCCAGGGCCAGGGCGCCGACGAGGACGGGGAACGCCACCAGCACCGCGCCACCGCGTCCGGGACCGAGCCGCTCGCCGGCGAGCAGCCCGGCGGCGATGGCCAGCGGCAGGGCCGCCGCCACCGCCGACGCCCGACGCCGCACGTCCGCCGACGGCCGGCGGGTACCGGCCAGCCGGCGGACCACCAGCTGCGCCAGGACGCCGGCGCCGAAGCCGCACAGCACCCGCACGGCCCAGCTCCACGGGTGGTACGGGCTGCCGGTGAGCAGGTACGCCCAGGCGATCGGCGTCATCAGCGCGAGCGACCCGGCCGACAGCAGCGCGACGGGCAGGTCGCGCAGGCGGTGGAAGGCCAGCGCGGCCACCGGGAACAGCAGGTAGGCCAGCCACTCCGCGCTGATCGACCACGTCGAGCCGACCCACGAGGCCCCGTCGAAGTACGGGGAGTCCCACAGCTGGACCAGCCCGAGCTGCTGCAGGTAGGCCGACCAGCCGACGACCGGCTGGACCGCCTGGAACGCGATGTGCTCGCCCGTCCCCCACGCGAGCCGCAGCAGCAGCCACAGGCCGAACAGGTGAAGCACCAGCGCGTAGGCCGGCCAGATCCGGCAGGCGCGGGCCCAGACGAACCGGGCGGTCGGCGCGAGGCGCAGGGCCGGCCCGAGCGTGTCGAGGTAGGTGTGCGCGATGACGAAGCCGCTGAGCACGAAGAACAGGTCGACGCCCAGCGCCCCGGCCGTGACCAGCGGCCCGAGGGCGGTGACGGCGGACTGCACGCCGTCGAGCGGGGAGAAGTGGAAGTGGAACAGCACCACCCACGCGGCCGCGACGATGCGCAGGCCGGTGAGGGTGCGAAGCTCAGCCGCGCGGGGAGCAACCCCCTCGCCCGGGCGGGTGGCACGCGGGAACGACGGCAGCGTCAGTGTCACGATCGGCGTAACGATCATCCATCGCTACGCGGTACGAGTGACGTTCCGGCCGTACCCGGACGCCCGCGGCGCTCACGGAGCGTCAACCCAGGACTGCGACAACCGGGTGATGTGCGTCGCACCCGACCCGCGGAGGAGGCCACGTCGGGGTGACGGGTCGTCGCGTCAACCGGTCCCGGATCGGCGCGCGATCAGCACCGCCGCCTCCCCGGACCCGGGCGCGAGGACCAGCCGGCCCGCCAGGTACTGCGCCAGGGCCGGACCGGCGCGCAGCGCGTCGACCGGGGTCGGGAACCGGCCGTAGGGCACGTTCCACAGGCCGTCGCTGCCCTCGCGGAGGACGGTGAAGCCGTGCTCCTCCAGGAAGGCCCGCCACTGCGCGTGCGGCTTGAGGTTGACGTGCGTCGGGTCGGCGAAGCCGTTCCAGCGCGGCCCGGAGAGCGCGCGCCCGCGGCCGTCCGGGTCGGGGGTCGCGACGAGGACCCGGCCGTCGGACCGCAGCACCCGCCGCCAGGTGGCGAGCACGGCGGCGGCGGTGGCGTCGTCGAGGTGCTCCAGGACGTGCACGGCGACGACGGCGCCGAACGCCGCGTCGGGCAGGTCGTCGGCGCGCTCGTACACGGGGACGCCCGCCACGGCCCGGGCCGCGGCGGCCGCCCACGGGGAGACCTCGAACCCGGCGGCCGACCCGCCGCGCGCCAGCCGGCGCAGGAGGTGCCCGGTGCCGCAGCCGAAGTCCAGGTAGGGGCCGGGCCCGCAGTACCGGTGCAGCAGGCGGACGTACCAGCGCAGCGCCGGGCGGTCGCCGGCCTGGCCGTTCGCGCGGTAGTACGCGTCTCCGTACGGTCCTGCACCGTCGGGCCGGCCCGGCCGGTCGGGGGCCGCGGTCACCGGCCCGCGTGCGCCCCGGCCGCCTTGTCCAGCAGCACCTCGTAGGCGTCGAGCACGTTCGCCACCGAGAAGGCCCGGTGGGCCCGGTCCGTGCCCACGGCGCGGTCCGGCGGGTTCGTGTAGAGCTGCTGCAGGCCGCGGGTGATCGCGGCCTCGTCCGCGGGCGGGACGAGCGTGCCGAACCCGGTCTGCACCACGGGCTGGCGCACCCCCGGGATGTCGCTGGACAGCACCGGGACCCCGGCCAGCATGGCGACCGCCTGCACGATCCCGAAGGCCTCGAACGCGTTCACCGACGGGAGGGTGAACACGTCCAGCGAGGCGTAGAAGTCGCCGATGCGCTCCTCGGGCACGAAGCCCATCAGCCGGATCCGGCGGTCGTCGCCCATCGCCGCGCGCACCTGGGTGATCACGCTGCCCCCGGCGACGTGGGCGTAGTCGCCGCCGATGAGCAGCCGGGCGTTCGGGTCGGGCAGGGCGCGGAAGGCCCGGACCAGGTGCTCGAGACCCTTCTCGCGCACGATCCGGCCGAGGAAGCCGATGTGGGGCCCGTCGGTCTCGCGGTACAGGGGCCGGCCGGGCGGCGGCGCCGGGCAGGGCGGGGGGACGACCTCCATCGACGGCGCGATCGACGGCCACATCCGGCTGTGCCGCGCGTAGTCCTCGCTGGTCACGGTGACCGCCGTCGAGCAGCGCATGGCCAGCCGGTTCGAGGCGTCCACCACGATCCGCTGCACGTCGTTGACCGCGCCCGGGGGCAGCGTCACGTCGCAGTGGTAGGTCGACACGAGCGGGGTGCGCAGGCCCGCGGCGATCGCCCCGGCCTCCAGCATGGGCAGCTGCAGCGACGCGACCCGGGCCCGGCCCAGCGTCCGGCGGGCCAGCGTCACGAGCTGCGGGCTGATCACGCCGCGGCCCACCCGGGCGAGCACCGGCGCGCGCAGCACGCGCACGCCGCCGATCTCCTCGGCGAGCGGCAGGCCCGAGTCGTAGTGGCTGGTCACGACGGTGACGCGGCGGCCGCGCGCGGCGAGCCCCTCGGCGATGTCGCGGGCCATGTTCGTCAGC
This sequence comes from Pseudonocardia sp., assembly GCA_036387155.1. Lineage (GTDB taxonomy): Bacteria > Actinomycetota > Actinomycetes > Mycobacteriales > Pseudonocardiaceae > Pseudonocardia. The sequence goes on from DASVUG010000351.1 coordinate 4,933, forward strand.
CCGGAGACGTACGGCGAGTAGTACGTCAGCGCGATCGCGAGGTCGTCGGGCCGGGTGTCGTTCGGGGAGGGGGAGTCAGGCACGCTGCAGCTCTCGCTCTCGTCCGGTGATGAGGACCAGGAGGGTCCCGACCAGCCAGCCCGTCGCGGAGCCGGCGAGGAAGGCCAGCTCGGCGGCGAGCAGCAGGTCGGGCACGGTGAACAGGAGGACGGCGGCCACGGCGACGCCCGCCAGCCACGCCCAGGCCACGAGCCGGTGGCGCACCGCGGCGACGAGCACCTGCGTGACCAGGACGAGGCCGATGTGCGCGGCGACGCCGACCGCGAGGAGCGCCACGTCCTTGCCGCCCAGCACGTAGGCCTGACCGAAGATCAGCCCGACGAGCAGCGGGCCGACCGACCAGCCCAGGGCCAGCGCCGCCGCCGCGAGCCCGGCGAGCCCGACCCCGATGCGCAGCATGACCCGGCGCAGGGCGGCGCGGTCGCCGGAGTGCAGCAGCGCGGTGAGCATCGGCAGCAGCGCCGTCTGCAGCGGCACCACGAGGAACAGCGGCACACGGGCCAGGGTGAACGCCGCGAGGAACTGGCCGGCGCGGGTGACCTCGAGCTCGTTCTGCGCGAGCGCGGGGATCAGCACCGGCGGTCCGTTGAGCAGCAGCTGCGCGCAGAGCGAGCCCAGCAGCAGCGGCGCGACGGCCCGGCGCACCTCGGGGACGGTGACCGTGTGCGTGCCCATGGCGGGCAGCTGCCCGAGCCGGGTGCGGCGGGTGGCGAGCAGGTAGAGCTGCGGGCCGTGCGCGAGGCCGATCGCCGCGACGAGCGTCCAGGCGAACGCGGGGCTGCCCGGGTCCGCGACCAGCAGCGCGACGGCCCCGGCGAACACCACCCGCAACAGCGTGTCGACCAGCATGACCAGCGCGTAGCGGCCCATGCGGTCGATGCCGACCAGCGCCCCGCGCACGACGAACTGCCCGGCGGACAGCAGGCAGAGCACGGCGACGGCGGCGACGGACACCGGGTGCCCGCCCAGCGCGCGGGTCAGCCACGGGGCGGCGGCGAGGACGAGCACGACCTCGACCGCGGCCAGCGACAGGGCGGTGAGCAGCGCGGCGCGCAGCAGGCCGCGCGGGCGCTCGGGGACCCGCAGGAGCCGGGCGGTCTCCTGCTCGATCGGCAGGAACACCCCGAAGCCGGTGACGAGCGCGAGCGACCAGAAGGCGCCGAAGTAGGCGTACTCGGCGGCGGAGACGCTGCGGGCGATGATCGCGAGGTAGGCGTTGACGAGCAGGCCGGACCCGACGATGGCCAGCCCGACCAGGCCGAGGGAGCGTGTCCGCGCACCGGTGCTGCTGGCCAGGACCCGACCTCCCTCGCCGCCCGCGACGCCGCCGGCGCTCGGCGGTCTCCCGTCCAGTATGGCCGCCGCGGGGCGCCGCACCCGTTCGGGGCACGGGGGCGCGCCGGAGCGGTCAGCGGGGGAAGTGGCGCAACAGGTGGTCGCGCAGCGCCCGCACGGCGAGGGGGACGTGGCGGCGGGCCGGGTGGACGAGGTGCAGCGGGGCCGCGTCGCTGCGGTGGTCGGGCAGGACGGGCCGCAGCTCCCCGGCGGCGACGGACAGCTCGCCGACCAGGCGCGGGAGCAGCGCGACACCGGCCCCGGCCACCGCGGCGCGCCGCACGACCCCCGTGTCGTCCGCCGCGACGCGGCCGTGCACGACCACCTCGACCGACCGGCCCGACCCCGGGCCGTCCGACCCGTCGCGGTGCAGGCGCCACCGGCCGCGGCCGGCCTCCGGGCGGAACAGCACGCACTCGTGGCCGGCCAGATCGGCCGGCGTGGCCGGGGTACCGGCCCGCGCGAGGTAGGCCGGGGCTGCGTAGAGCCCCAGCGTCATGTCCTGCAGCAGGTACGCGGTCAGCCCGCGGCCGACCGGCCGGCCCGCGCTCAGCGCGAGGTCGTGCCCGGTGTCGAGCAGGCCCTCCGGGTCGACGTCCAGGTCGAGCTCGACGCGGACCAGGGCGTGCGCCGCGGCGAAGCCGGCGACCAGCGCCGGCAGGACCTCGGCCCCCACGTCGGGCAGGGCCGCGAACCGCACGGTCCCCCGCGGGACCTCCCGTGCGTCGAAGGCGGCGTCGGCGGCGTCGCGCACCTCCGCGAGTGCGGGCGCGACCCGGGCGTGGAACTCGTGCCCGGCGTCGGTGAGCGTGACCGACCGGGTGGTGCGCTGCAGCAGCCGCGTGCCCAGCCGCTGCTCGAGCCGGGCGACGCGCCGGCTGACCGACGACTTCGGCGCCTGCAGCACGCGTGCCGCGGCGGTGATCCCGC
>DASVUG010000352.1:0-11002 GCA_036387155.1 Pseudonocardia sp.
CGACGGCCACGGCGTCGCTCGCCGACCGGGCGGTCACCGCGACGGCGCCCGCGCCGTGGGTGACGGCGTTGTCGAGCAGCACCCCCAGGACCTGCCGAACCGCCCCGGCGGACGCCAGGGGCCGGGGGGTGTCCGGCTGGATGTCCACCCGCAGCTCCCGCCGCGCGTCGGCCAGCCGGCCGCGCCGCTCCCCGGCGACCTCCCGGAGCAGCGCGTCGAGGTCGACCGGCTGCACGGCCCGCTCCCGGGTGTCCCGGGCCAGCGCCAGCAGCTCCGCGATGGTCCGTTCCAGGCGGTCGGCCTCGGCGATCCCGGCACCGATCGCGGCCCGCAGGTCGGCGCCGGGCTGGTCGAGCGCGGCCTCGAGCCGCAGCCGCAGCCCGGACAGCGGGGTGCGGAGCTGGTGGGAGGCGTCGGCGGAGAAGGCCCGTTCCCGCGTCAGCAGGTCGTCGAGCCGGGTGGCCGTGGTGTTGAGGGCCGCGCCGACGGCGTCGATCTCGGGGATGGCGCTGGGCCGGCTGCGGACGGCGAAGTCGCCGTCGCCGAGGCGCCCGGCGAGCCGCGACAGGTGTTCCAGCGGCAGCGCGAGCCGCCGGGCCTGCCGGCGGGCGACCAGCCACGCCGCCGCCGTGACGACGCCGGCGAGCGCCGCCATCACCGCCCACATCAGCGCCACCTTCGCGACCAGCGCGTTGTGGGGCGCGGCCGTCCGGACCGCGCCGATCACGTCGGTGTCGTGGACGATGGGCACGGCGACCACGAGGTCCTCGCCGTCGCTCTCCGTGCCCCACACGCCGCGCAGCGCGTCGCGCACCGCGGACCCGCCCCGGCGGGGTCCGTCGCCGGCGATCCGGGTGCCGTCCTCCTTGTAGACGGCGAGCGCGAAGTCCCCGGCCCAGTCCTCGCCGCCCAGCGGCGGGTCGCCGCGGTACACGTCCTGGGCCATCGCGCTCGCCGCCGTGGTGGCGGCGCGCTGCAGGTCGGCGCGCTGGTCGACCGCGGTGTAGCGCCACACCGCGACGGCGAGCGGCAGCCCGAAGAGCCCCACGGTCAACACCGAGATCCACACGGCCAGGCCGACGATCCGTACCCGCACCTGCCCCTCCGTCCCCGGCCCCGCCCGCGGCCGCCCTCCCAGCATGGCCGAGCCGGCGCCGCGCCCGCCGCGGACCGGGTCGCGACGTTGCCGAGCGATAACCTCGCGCTGGCGACCCGGCTACCGGCGCCTTCCTAGCGTCGGTCCCATGGCGCTCCTGCAGACCCTCCCGCGGCTCGCTCCGACCGCCGGCCCGCACGCGGCGGACCGGCCGACCCCGCCCGGCCGGCCGGCCGTCGACGTGGCCGTCGAGGCCGCCCCGGACGCGGACACCCTCGCCGCCTGGGCGGGCCTGGTGTCGACCACGCCCGGCGGCGACGTCGCGCAGCTCCCCGCGTGGGCCCGCCTCCGGGGCGAGGCCGGCTACCGGCCGCTGTTCGTCCTGGCCCGCGCCGCCGGCGAGCTGGTGGGCGGCGCGATGGTGCTGCACCGCCGCGTGGGTCCCGGCCTCCGCCCCGTCGCGTACCTGCCCTTCGGGCCCGTCCTGCGCGACGGGCCGCACCGCGCGCAGGCCCGCGACGCCGTCTGCGCCGCCCTCGCCGAGCTCGCCCGGCGGCGCCTCGCCGCGCTGTTCGTGCAGCCCCTCACCGGCGACGCCGACGTGAGCGCGCGGCTGCAGGAGCTGGGGTTCCGCCCGTCCACGGCCGGGATCGCCCCGCAGGCCTCGCTCGCCGTCGACCTCTCGGCCCCGGTCGCGGAGCTGCACGCGCGGATGCGCAGCGGCGCCCGCGGGAGCATCAAGCGCGCGGTGGCGGGCGGCGTGCGCGTCCGCCGCGGCACCGCGCGGGACCTGCCCGCCGTGGCCGCGCTCCTCGCCGACACCGCGGACCACCACGGCTTCGCGGCGGCCTCGCTGGACCACCTGCGGGCGTTCCACGCCGCCCTCGCGCCGGGCGGGCACGTCGAGGTCTTCCTCGCCGAGCGGGACGGCGTGCCGCTGGCCGCCGACGTCCTGACCGGCGCGGGCGGCGTGCTCACCCTGCGGATGACGGGCATGCGCCGCGGCGACGACGTCCGCAAGCTCGGCGCGGCCGCCCTGCTGCGCTGGGAGACGGTGCTGGCCGCCCGGGCCGGCGGCTACGACCAGCTGGACCTGGGCGGGATCCCGGCCGACGCGGTCGCGCCGCTGCTCGCCGGTGGCGACCTCGCCCGCCAGGTCGACGGCCGCACCTACTACAAGGCCTCCTTCGGCGCGACCCCCTTCCTGCGCCCGCCGGCCGTCGAGCTCATCCGCTCGCCCGCGCTGCGACTCGCCTACGACCTCGCCCGCCGGTCCGAGCTGGGCGGGCGCCTGCTCACCGCGGTCCGGGCCGCGCTCCGCGGCTCCCGGTAGCGGCCCGTCCGGGGCCCGCCGCGCTCTCGGCGCAGCGGGCCCCGCCGCCGCCCGCCGCCCGCCCCGACGACCCGCGCCCCGGCCGTCCGCCGCCCGCGCCGCCTCCTCTTTTCATCGATGCAAATCGGTGCTAGAACGGGGCCCGGTGGGTACACGCGCGCTCTGATCGGCACGTGCACCACGGTCGCAAGGGCGCGAGAGGTGGAACGATGGCGGTTCGACCCGGGACGATGTCTCGACGGCGGCTCCTCGAGCTGGGAGGGGCGGCGCTCGGCGTCGGTGCGGTCGGGCTGACCGCCGGCTGCGGCTCCTCGGTGGCGGCGGGCGTGGTGGGTGCCCCGCCCAGCCCGGGGACGACGACGTTCTGGAACCTGTGGGGCGGCAGCGACGGCCGGCGCGCGGAGTCGATGTACGACGCGTACCGCGCCGCCAACGGCGGCCCCGCGTCCCTGGAGGCGATCACGTTCGCCTGGGGCAACCCGTACTACACGAAGCTGTCGCTGGCGACGATCGGGGGGCGCCCGCCGGACATCGCGGTGGCGCACGCGTCCCGGCTGCCCACCCTGGTCCGCGCCGGCATCCTGGAGGAGATCACCCCCGCCGACCTCGCGGCCGCGAACCTCACGCAGGACAGCTTCAGCCCCACCGCGTGGAAGGCGGTGACGGTCGACGACACGGTGCGGGCGTTCCCGTTCGACGTCGGCCCGCTGGTCCTCTACTACAACACCGACATCTGCGGGAAGGCCGGGCTGCTCGGCCCCGACGGCAAGCTCGCCCCGATCCAGGGGGTCGAGGCCTTCGAGAAGGCGATGGCGGCGGGCAAGCAGGCCGGCGCGAAGTACGGCGCGGTCTGGCCGGTCGGGGGCGACCCGGCGAGCAACTGGCGCTGGTTCCAGACGCTGCACGCGCAGAAGAACAGCGCACCGTTCCTGTCCGACAACGGCCACAGCGTGACCCTCGACGACGACGAGGTCGCGAAGACCCTCGAGCTCATGTCCAAGTGGACCGGCCCCCAGGGCTACGCGCCGGGCTCGGTGGACTACGCCGGATCGCTGTCGGTGTTCGGCAGCGGCGACGCCGCGTTCCTGGTGGTGGGCGTCTGGGAGATCACCACGATGCAGGAGGTCGGCGTCCCGTTCGGCATGACGACCTTCCCGCAGCTGTTCGACAAGCCCGGGGTGTGGGCCGACTCGCACGTCCTCGCGCTGCCCGCCCAGCCCGGCCGCAGCGCGGAGAGCCGGGCGCGGACGCTGGGGTTCGCCCGCTTCATGCTCGACGAGGGGCTCACCTGGGCCGGCGGCGGCTCCCTGCCCGCGCTGCGCTCGGTGCAGGAGAGCGAGGGCTTCCGCAACCTCAAGCCGCAGGCGGACTACGCCCCCTCCGGGGACATCGCCGTGTACGACCCGACGGCCTGGTTCGCCGGCGCCGGCTCGAACTTCCAGATCGCGGTCGGCTCGCAGATCGCGCTCGTCCAGCAGGGCCTGGCCACGCCCCGCGACGCCGTCGCGTCGATGCGCTCGCAGCTGACCCGCTACGCCGAGACCCCGGACCCGCTGTGACCACCGGCGCGGTGACCCGGCGCGCCGTGGCCACCGACGACCTCACCGCCCGACCCGCGCGCGAAGGGCAGGACCTCCCATGACGACGACCACGAACGTCGGCACCCGACCCGTACCGGCGACCACCACCACGAGGACCGCGCCCCCGCTCGACTCCAGCGGCCGCGCCGCCTGGGGCTTCCTCGCCCCGTTCGGGCTGTTCTACGTGCTGTTCATCCTCGGGCCGCTGGCCTACCAGTTCGTCAGCAGCTTCTTCGCCACGAGCCTGGTGCGCCCGGGCATCGGACCCGTGCTCGGGCTCGGGAACTACGTCGAGGTCCTGACCAGCTCGGTCTTCTGGATCTCGGTGCGCAACACGCTCGTGTTCACCGTGCTCACGGCGGTGCCCCTCGTGCTGCTCGGGCTGATCCTCGCGATCCTGGTGAACCGGGTGTCCCGGGCCCAGTGGCTGTTCCGGCTCGCGTTCTTCGCCCCCTACGTCCTGCCGTCGGCCACGATGGCCCTGATCTGGTACTTCCTCTACAGCCCCGAGCTCGGTCTGATCGACAGCCTGCTGTCCGCGCTCGGGGTCGGGCCCGCAGCGGTGCTCGGCAACCCGCTCACGGTGCTGCCGGCGATCGCGCTGTCCACGATCTGGTGGACGCTGGGCTTCAACTTCGTGCTCTACCTCGCGGGCCTGCAGGAGATCCCGCGGGACCTCTACGAGGCGGCCTCGCTCGACGGGGCGTCGACGTGGGAGCAGATCCGCTACATCACCGTGCCCCTGCTCGCGCGGACCACCACCCTCGTCCTCGTCCTGCAGATCATCAACTCGCTGAAGGTCTTCGACCAGATCTTCATCATGACCGGGGGCGCGGGCGGCCCGGACAACGCGTCCATCCCCGTGCTCATGTACGTCTACAACACCAGCTTCACCGACTACCGCGTCGGCGCCGCCTCGGCCGCCTCGATGGTGTTCTTCCTGCTCATCCTCGGGGTCTCGGCCGTCTGGCTGACCCTGACCCGCCGCAACCAGGGCCAGGTGAACCGATGACCGCGACCTCCGCCCGTCCGTCCGACACGACCCCCGCCCGCGACTCGGCCACGCCCGCCACCGATCGCAACACCCCGGACAGCGGCCGCACCTTCGACATCCTGTGCGTGGTCGTCCTGGCCGTGTTCGTCGTCCTGTGGGTGATCCCGACGCTGTGGGCGATCAACGCCTCGTTCAAGTCCAACGCGACGGCCGCGCTGGGCGCCGGCGAGATCCTCGCCGACACCAGCTGGACCCTCGCCTCCTACGCGCAGCTGCTCAGCGCCGGGAACATCACGACGTGGCTGCTGTCCAGCGCGGTCATCTCACTGACCGTGGTCGCGCTGACGGTGCTGTTCGCGAGCCTCGCGGCCTACGCCCTGTCCCGGCTGCAGTTCCGGTACAAGAACGTGGTCCTCGGCGTCATCCTCGCCGGCCTGATGATCCCGCCCCAGGTGCTGATCGTGCCGTGGTTCCAGGAGTTCGGGGCGCTCGGGCTGCTCAACACCTACTGGGCGGTGATCCTGCCGGCCGTGCCGCAGGTGGTGGCCGTCTTCGTGTTCAAGCAGTTCTTCGACGGCCTGCCGAAGGAGATCGAGGAGGCCGCCCGCATCGACGGGGCCGGCTACTGGACCATCTACCGGGTGCTGATCATGCCGCTGGCCCGCCCGGCGGTGTCCGCGGTCGCCATCTTCACCCTCGTGGTCACCTGGAACGACCTGCTCTGGCCGCTGGTGGCGCTGACCAACCCGGACATCATGACCGTCCCCGTCGGGCTGGCCACGGTGGGCGGCACGTTCCAGCAGCGCTACGCCGACACCATGGCCTCGGCCCTGCTGGGCGCGCTGCCGCTGCTGCTGCTGTTCCTGTTCTTCCAGCGCCGCATCGTGGAGGGCATCGCGGGCACCGGGCTGAAGGGCTGAGGTGCGACGCTCCGGAGCCCCACGGCCGGACCTCCGGAGCTCACCCGCCGACGGTCGACTCGCGGACGGCCAGCCCGAAGCCGGTCACGACCTCCCGGGCGGGCCGCTCGCCGTCGCCGGCGCCGATCTGCTCGTCGAGCAGGTCGAGCGCGTAGTGCGCGATCTCGTCCAGGTCGGGGGAGACGGAGCTGAGCGGCGGGGTGGTGAACGGCGCCTCGGCGACGTCGTCGATCCCGACGACGGCGACGTCCTCGGGGATGCGCAGGCCCCGGCGCAGCAGCGCCCGCATCGCGCCCAGGGCCAGGGTGTCGTTGAAGGCGAACACCGCGTCCGGCGGCGGCCCGCCGCCGTCCAGGACCCGGTCGATGCCGGTCGCGCCCGCCACGCGGTCCCACACCGGGGCCGGCACGCGGTGTCCGAGCGGCGGGAGCGCGCGCTCCTCGTGCGCGAGCAGGTAGCCGCGCAGGCGCTGGTTGGCCGTCGGCGCGTCGGCGACGCCGAGGGCCACGACGCGCCGGCGCCCCAGGTCGAGCAGGTGGCCGACGGCGGTGCGGGCGGCGGCGACGTTGTCGATGCCGACGTGGTCCACGTCGACGCCGAGCTCGTGCTCGCCCAGCAGCACCAGCGGCACGTTCGACCGCCGCCGCAGGTCCGGCTGGGAGCTCAGCGACAGCGGGCTGAGCAGCACCCCGTCGGTCAGGTGGGGCCGGCCCTCGGTGACGACCTTGAGCTCGCGCTCGCGCACGCCACCGGTCAGCTCGATGAGCACCGTCCACCCCCGCCGGTCGGCCGCCCGGACGACGGCCTGGGCGAGCTCGGCGAAGTAGGGCGCGTGCAGGTCGGGCAGGGCGAGGGTGACCAGGCCCGTGCGCCCCGAGCGCAGGCTCCGGGCGGCGAGGTTGACCTCGTAGCCGAGGTCGTCGAGGGCCTGCTGGACGCGCGCCCGGGTGTCGGCGCTGACGTGGACGTAGCCGTTGACCACGTTCGACACGGTGCGCACCGACACGCCGGCCCGTTCGGCCACGTCGCGCATGCGGACCGGCACCGCCACCTCCTGACCCCCGCGACTTCCCCCGACACCGATCACCCTAGGAGGAGCACCCGGTGAAGGCATCAGAGTTGGGCGGCAACCACCCGCGGCCGCAGCTGGTCCGGCCGGGCTGGACGACGCTCGACGGCCCGTGGCGGTTCGCCCACGACGACAAGGGCCGCGGCCTGGTGGACCGCTGGTACGACCCGGCCGTCACCGAGCCGTTCGCCCGGGAGATCCGGGTGCCGTTCCCGCCGGAGTCCACCGCGTCGGGGGTGGGGGACACCGACCTGCACCCCGTCGTCTGGTACCGCCGCACGGTCACCGAGGCCGACCTGGGCGCGGTGCCCGACCGGCTCGCCCTGGTCCGCTTCGGCGCGGTCGACCACGCGGCGCGGGTGTGGTTCGACGGCGTGCCGGTCGGCGAGCACGTCGGCGGGCAGACCCCGTTCGCCGTCGACGTGACCGCCCTGCTCGCCGACGACCCGCAGCGCGAGCACGTCCTGGTCGTCCGCGCGGAGGACGACCCCCACGACCTCGCCCAGCCCCGCGGCAAGCAGGACTGGCGCCGGGAGCCGCACGACGTCTGGTACCACCGGACCACGGGGATCTGGCAGTCCGTGTGGGCCGAGGCCGTGCCCCCGCAGCACGTGGTCGACCTCGCCTGGATCACCGACGCCCCGGGCGGCACCGTCCGCGCCGAGCTGACGCTGGCGGCGCGGCCGGTCGAGCCCGTGTCCGTCACCGTCGAGCTCACCCTCGCCGACGAGGTCCTCGCCGAGGTGACCGCGCGGGTCGACGGGCCGCGGGCCGTCGTCGACCTCGCGCTGCCCGCCTTCGTCAACGGCCAGGACCGCGGCTGGCTGGTGTGGACCCCGGAGGACCCGACGCTGATCGACGCGCGGGTCGTCGTCCGGGCCGGCGGGGCGGTGCTCGACGAGGTGCACAGCTACCTCGGGCTGCGCACGGCCGGCGTCGGCGGCGGGTCCTTCCTGCTCAACGGCCGGCCGTACTACGTGCGGTCGGTGCTCGGGCAGGGATACTGGCCCGACACCCACCTGGCCGCCACCCCCGACGCCCTGCGGCGCGAGGTGGAGCTGATCAAGGAGCTGGGGTTCAACGCGGTCCGCGTGCACCAGAAGGTCGAGGACCCGCGGTTCCTGTACTGGGCCGACCGGCTGGGCCTGCTGGTCTGGGGGGAGACCGCGGCCGCCTACGAGTTCTCGGTGCACGCCGTCGAGCTGCTCACCCGCGAGTGGCTCGACGTCGTCCGCCGCGACCGCAGCCACCCCAGCATCGTCACCTGGGTGCCGCTCAACGAGAGCTGGGGCGTCCAGGACATCGCCCTGGACCCCGCCCAGCAGGCGTACGCGGCGGGGCTGGCGGCCCTGACGCGGGCGCTCGACCCCACCCGCCCGGTCATCTCCAACGACGGGTGGGAGCACGTCGACAGCGACATCCTCGGCGTGCACGACTACACGACCGACCCGGACGCGCTCCACGCCCACTACCGCGACGGCCCGGCCATCCAGGACACGGTCGCCGGGCTGGGGCCGCAGGGCCGCCGACCCGTCCTCACCGAGGCCCAGCTGGCCCGCTTCGCGGCCGGCACCGCCCCGCTGATGATCACCGAGTTCGGCGGGGTCGCCTACGCGAACGACGCCGAGACCTGGGGCTACGCCGAGGTGGCCTCCGACGAGGAGTTCGGCGCGCTCCTGCGGGCGCTGTTCGAGGCCCTGCGGTCGTGCCCCGACGTCGTCGGCTTCTGCTACACCCAGCTCACCGACACGCTGCAGGAGGCCAACGGGCTGCTCACCGCGGACCGCCGCCCGAAGCTGCCGGTCGAGGTCCTGCGGGAGATCGTCACCGGCGCCGCCGACCCGGCCGCGGTCGCGTCGACCAACGGCCGGGCACCGGCGGCGGAGGCGAAGACCGAGACGCCGTGACGTCCGGGGCGTGCGGCGGTGCGGCCGCCGCACGCCCCGGGACGGCCGGGTCAGCAGCCGGACTTGTACAGCGCGTCCTTGGCGTCGCCGTCGACGTTCTGCTGGTTGATGATGGTGAACCCGGTCTGGATCTTCGCCTGGACGGGCTTGCCGTCCAGGGCGGCGACGGCCTGGGCCACGCCGTCCTCGCCGATCTTGGCCGGCTGCTGGGCGATGAGGGCCTGGACGGTGCCCTCCTTGAGCGCCTTGACCTGGGCCGGGCCGGCGTCGAAGCCGACGATCTTGACCTGCTCCTGCTTGCCGGCCTGCCGGACGCCGGTGGCGGAGCCCTCGGCGGAGAACAGGTTGGTGGCGAAGATGCCCACGATGTCGGGGTCCTTCTGCAGGGCCGCGGTCACCAGGCGGGCCGCCTCGGCGGGCTCGTTGTTGCTGTACTGCACGCCGAGGTAGGAGAACTTCGAGTCGGCCGCGACCGCGTCCTGGAAGCCCTTGGTGCGGGCGTCCGTGGTCGAGATGCCCGGCTTGACGGAGATGACGAGCACCTTGCCGCCGTTCGGGGCGAGCTGCTTGACCGCGTCGAAGGCCGCCCTGCCGCCGCCCTCGTTGTCCGAGGCGACCTGGGAGACCGCGAACGACGGGTCGTCGAGCGTGGTGTCCACCAGCACGACCTTGATCCCGGCGTCGGCCGCGGCCTTGAGCGGGGCCTGCATCGCGGTCACGTCGGTGGGGGCGATCAGCAGTGCGGCGGGCTTGCGCGCGACCACCGAGTCGACGATCGGCTTCTGCAGGGTCGGGTCGAACTTCTCCGGGCCCTGCACGTCGACGGTCAGGTTCGCGGCCTTGGCCGCCGCCTGGATGCCGCACTGCATGGTGATGTAGAACTCGTCGCCGGCGACGCCCTGCACGAACACCGCGCTGCGGGCCGGGGGACCCCCCGCCGCGGGCTGGCCGCCGCCGCCCCCGGACTGCCCGGCCGGTTCGGCGGCGCCACAGGCCGCCAGTACCCCGGTGGCCAGGACCGCCGCCGTGGCGGCGGTCACACTGCGCTTGATGGACCTCACGATTCTCCTCCTCGAGCCTCGGACGGGCCCTTCCCTGCGCCCCGGAACCGGAGCGACGACCGTTTCCCCCCGCGCGCCGCGGCCGCGCGGCGCCGTTGGTCGATGAACACCGCGACGATCAGCACCGCGCCCACGGCGACCTGCTGCCAGAACGGCTGCACGCCGACGATCACGAACCCGTTCTGCAGCACCGCCGGGATGAACAGGCCGACCACCGTGCCGAAGATCGACCCGACGCCCCCGAACAGCGACGTCCCGCCGATCACCACGGCGGCGATGACGTTGAGGTTGGTCTGGCTCTGGCCGGCGATGGCCGTCGTGCCGAACTGGGCGAGCGACAGCACCCCGGCGAACCCGGCGAGCAGCCCCGACAGCGCGTAGACCTTGATCAGGTGGCGGTCGACGCGGATCCCGACCCGCCGCGCCGACTCCTCGTTCGAGCCGATCGCGTAGGTGTAGCGGCCGAACCGGGTCAGGTGCAGCACCACCGCGCCGACGACGACCACCACCAGCGCGATCAGGGTCAGCACCGGGACCTGGCCGAGCACGTTGCCGTAGCCGATCGAGTCCTGCAGCACCGACGGGACGTCGCGGACGTCCACGCCGCGGGTGAGGATCTGCGCCAGCCCCAGGGCCATGCCGAGCGACCCCAGGGTCACGATCAGCGGGGGGATCCGGGCCCGGGCGATCAGGGCGCCGTTCACGACGCCCCAGGCCAGCCCGACCAGCACCGAGACCGCGATGCCCACGGCCGCGGTGCCCCAGCCCTCGCCGCCGAGGGCGAGCATCGCCTTCGCCGCGACCACCCCGGAGAACACCATCACCGAGCCGATCGACAGGTCGATGCCCGAGGTGACGATCACGAAGGTCATGCCGACGCCGAGGACGGCCAGGATCGAGGCGTTCTGGGCGATCAGCCGGGCGTTGCCGATGTTGGCGAAGCTGATCGGGGCCAGCGTCGCGAACACCGCGACGATCACGACGAGCACCAGCAGGATCTGGAACGCCTGCAGGCGCGCCACCCGCGACCAGAGCGACGCGC
>DASVUG010000353.1:0-9592 GCA_036387155.1 Pseudonocardia sp.
AACACCCCGCGCGGCGAGGCTAGGCGCCGGGCCGGCAACAGTCGAGGACCCGGTGATCACGATCGCTGTGGACAACCTGGGGACGGCGGGTCGACCCCCAGGAACCGGCGTCGTCCACCCTGTGGAGCATTTGTGGACAACTGTCGATTTCCAACCGTATTCGCAGGTCACGGCCGGGGTACTGGCTGTGGACAACTTTCGTGCTGCGACACGCCGGAAGGGCTCCCGCTCGGCGTGTCGAGCGGCGCCGACGCCGTCCGCACGGCGCACCTCGGCGGTCGTTCGGCGACGACGACGCAACTCCCCGGCGTGGCGCTCCGGCTCCCGACGACCGGCCGGCGGGCGTGCCCCGGAGACGGCGACGGGACGGGACCGAGCCGTGTGCTCGATCCCGCCCCGTCACGCTCCGTGAGCGCGGGTGTCAGTTCGCGACGACCGCGACGTCCAGCTCCGTGGTGACCTCGGGGTGCAGGCGCACGGTGACGGGGTGGGTGCCGACCGTCTTGATCTGGCCGGGCACCTCGACGGCGCGGCGGTCCAGCGTGGGGCCGCCGGCGGCCCGCACGGCCTCGACGACGTCCCCGGCCGTCACCGAGCCGAACAGCCGCCCCGAGTCGGACGCGGCCTTGGCCCTGACGGTGACGGCGAGGTCGCCCAGGCGGGCCGCCACCTCGCGGGCGTGGCCGAGGTCGCGGATCTCGCGCGACTTCTGGGCCCGCTTGATGGAGGCGACCTGCTTCTCCGCGCCGCGGGTGGCGATGATCGCCAGCCCGCGCGGGAGCAGGTAGTTGCGGCCGTAGCCGTCCTTGACCTCGACGATGTCGCCGGGGGCGCCGAGGTTCGGCACGTCCCCGGTGAGGATGAGCTTCACGATGTCTCCTAGTCCTGCGCAGCTCAGCGTGCGGTCGACGTGTAGGGCAGCAGGGCGACCTCGCGGGAGTTCTTGACCGCCACCGCGACGTCGCGCTGGTGCTGGCGGCAGTTGCCGCTCACGCGACGGGCCCGGATCTTGCCGCGGTCCGAGACGAACTTCCGCAGCAGGCCGGTGTCCTTGTAGTCGATGGTCGCCGAGTCCTTGCAGAACGCGCAGACCTTCTGCTTGACCTTGCGCTCGATCGCTCTGGGCATGGGGGTGCTCCTGGTGGTCCGGTCAGAACGGGGGCTCGTCGTCGGCCGGGCCGCCGCCGGCGGCCGGGGCCGAACCCCACGGGTCGTCGTAGCCGCCGCCCGCCGGGGCGGACCCGCCGCCCCCGCCGCCGCCGCCCCCACCGCCGCCGTAGCCGCCGCTGCCGCTACCCCGGCTCACCTTGTTCACCTTCGCGGTGGCGTAGCGCAGGGACGGGCCGACCTCGTCGACCTCGAGCTCGACGACGGTGCGCTTCTCGCCCTCGCGGGTCTCGAACGACCGCTGCCGCAGCCGCCCGGACACCATCACGCGCATGCCGCGCGTCAGCGACTCCGCGACGTTCTCCGCCGGCTGGCGCCAGACGTTGCAGCGCAGGAACAGGGCCTCGCCGTCCTTCCACTCGCCGGACTGGCGGTCGAAGGTGCGCGGGGTGGACGCCACGGTGAAGTTCGCGACCGCGGCGCCGGACGGGGTGAACCGCAGCTCCGGGTCCGCCGTCAGGTTGCCGACGACGGTGATGACGGTCTCGCCGGCCACGTCAGCCCGCAGCCGCGGGGACGCGCTTGCGCTCGAGGCGCAGGACCTTGGTGCGCAGCACGGACTCGTTGAGCCCCAGCTGGCGGTCCAGCTCGGCGACCGTGGCGGGCTCGCAGGTGACCTCGAGGAGGGCGTAGATGCCGTCGCCCTGCTTGTTGATCTCGTAGGCCAGCCGGCGCTTGCCCCACACCTCGATCTTCTCGACCGAGCCGCCGTCGTTGCGGACGACGTTGAGGAACGTCTCCAGCGACGGCTGGACGGTGCGCTCGTCGAGGCTCGGGTCGAGGATGACCAGCAGCTCGTAGTGACGCATGAGAACACTCACCTCCTGTGGACTGGAACGGCCGCGGTACTTCCGCGGCAGGAGGTTCTCACCACACCCCGACAAGAACGCGCCGCCGTGACGGCGGACGCCGCCGGCGGCTCGCGGGGAGCGACCGGTCGGGGTGTGCTCCCCAGGTTATCAACCAGGGGTTTCCCGACCCGGATCGGTACCCGCGGGCCGGGCGGCGGCGGGGACGAGCGGGCCGGGCCCGCAGGGTCGTCGGTGCCGGTCACTACGCTGACGGCATGCTCATCGGGGCCCACGTGCGCGAGGACGACCCGGTCGCCACCGCGGCCGCGCGCGGCGCCGAGGTCGTGCAGATGTTCCTGGCCGACCCGCAGGGCTGGCGCAAGCCGCCGGCGCACCCCCGGGCGGAGGAGCTGCGGGAGGGGCCGCTCGCGGTCGTGGTGCACGCGCCGTACGTGGTGAACCTGGCGTCGCAGAACAACCGGGTGCGCATCCCCTCGCGCAAGCTCGTGGTGCAGCACGCGGAGGCGGCGGCCACGGTCGGGGCGTTCGGGCTGGTGGTGCACGGCGGGCACGTCACGGCCGCGGACGACCCGGCCCAGGGGGTGGAGAACTGGCGCAAGTTCTTCGCCCGGCAGGCCGCCGAGGGCGGGTTCGCCGTGCCGGTGCTCATCGAGAACACCGCCGGCGGGGAGCACGCGATGGCCCGCCGGTTCGACGCGCTGGCCCGGCTGTGGGAGGCGGTGGCCGAGTTCGACGTCGGGTTCTGCCTCGACACCTGCCACGCGCACGCGGCGGGCGAGGGCCTGGCCGACGCCGTGGACCGGATCAAGGCGATCACCGGGCGCATCGACCTGGTGCACCTGAACGACTCGCGCGACCCGTTCGGCTCCGGCGCCGACCGGCACGCCAACGTCGGCGACGGCACGATCGACCCGGACGCGCTGGTCGCGGTGTGCGCCGCGGCCGGTGCGCCGGTGGTGGTGGAGACCCCGGCCGACGGGCAGGCCGCCGACATCGCGTTCCTGCGCGCGCGGCTGGGCGGGTGACGGCGTGGCGGCGGCACCGTGATCGCTCACCGGACGGCGGGCCCGTGACCGGGCTGGCGCCGGACCTGCTGCCGGGGGTGGACCGCCCCCCCGGCGGCGGTGCGCGGCCGGCGCCGGCGCGGGTCCTGCTCGCCGTCCTCGTGCTGCTCACGGGGCTCACCCTGCTGGCGGGGTACGCGAACAAGGCGCGCTGCGTCGGCCCCGAGTTCGACGCCCAGGGCCGCAGCACGCCGGACTTCGTGCTCCGGAGCAACCGGGACGTCTGCTACTCCGACATCCAGAAGCTCTGGCTCGGCCGCGACATCGACCGGCACGTCTTCCCCTACCTCACCGGCTCGATCACCCCCGACGGCGAGCTGCGCGGCGGCACCGTCGAGTACCCGGTGCTCACCGGGTTGCTGATGTGGCTGGGGGCGGTTCCCGCGCACACCGACGGCGCGTTCCTGTTCTTCTCGGCGCTGCTCATGGCGCCGTTCGGGCTGCTCACCGGGGCGCTGCTCGGCCGGCTGGCCCGGTGGCGGGCGCTGCTGTGGGCGCTGGGGCCACCGCTGGTGCTCTACGCCTTCCACAACTGGGACCTGCCGGTGGTGGCCTGCGCCGTCGGCGCGGTCTACGCGGTGCACGCCTGGCCGACGGCGCGCCCGCTGGCCGACCGCGCCGTCGTGGCCGCGGTGCTGCTGGGGCTCGGGTTCGCGTTCAAGCTCTACCCGGGCGCGTTCGTGGTGCCGCTGGCCCTGCTGGTGCTCACCGCACCCGGCCGGGGCGCGCCGCTCGACCGGCGCGGCGCGCTGCGGGTGGTCGTCGCGGCCGTGGCCACGGTCGTGCTGGTCAACCTCCCGTTCGCGGCCGGCGGCTACGAGGGCTGGCGGGCGTCGTTCACCTTCCAGGAGCTCCGCAAGGTCGACATCACGACGAACTCGATCTGGTACTGGGGCCTGCGTCCGTACTCCGAGCCCGACGACCCGGTGTTCCAGGCCGCGGTGGACCGGCTCTCGCCGGCGCTCGTGCTGCTGTCGTTCGCCGTGGCGGTGGGCGTCGGCTGGTGGCGGTGGCGGCGCTCCGGGGACGGTGGCCCCTACCCGTGGATCGGCGTGAGCGCGGCCATGCTGTGCGGGTTCCTGCTCCTGCACAAGGTGCACTCGCCGCAGTACACGCTGTGGCTGCTGCCGTTCTTCGTGCTGCTGCGGCTGCACGGCGGGTGGATCGCCGCGTACCTGGTCGCGGACCTCGCCATGTACGTCGGCATCTTCCGGCTGTTCTACCTGCTCAACGCCCGTGCCGACGTCGGGATCATCTCCGGTTTCACGGTCCAGGCCGTCGCGATCGGGGTGTGGGGCCGCGCCGCGCTGCTCGTGGCCCTGTTCGTGGTGTTCCTGCGGGCGCCGACGGCCCTGGTGCACGACCGGCTCGTCGACGACCCGTCCGGCGACGCGGCGCGGGTGCCCGGCACGGTGCGCCTCAGCGCCGCCCGCTGACGGTCGCGCCGACGTCCGGCGCGTCGGCGTCAGGGTCGGCGTCCGCGGCGGCCGCGGTGCGCAGCGGCCAGTCCGGGTCGTCGTCCGCCCCGGACCCGGCCGGCACGGCCCGCACCGGGTCGCTCCCCGGCACCAGCACCGTGCGCACGACCACGGCCATGAGCGCCACCACGACGACGTCGCGGGCGAGGGCGGTGGCGAGGAACCACTCGGGCGGGAGCCCCCGGGCGGCGGGGCCGACGTAGTAGAACATCCGCGGCACCCACACCAGCGCGTCCAGCGTCATCCAGGCGAGCAGGAGCCGGGAGCGGGGCAGCGCGAGCACGG
This sequence comes from Pseudonocardia sp., assembly GCA_036387155.1. Classification (GTDB taxonomy): domain Bacteria; phylum Actinomycetota; class Actinomycetes; order Mycobacteriales; family Pseudonocardiaceae; genus Pseudonocardia. Next base: position 4,807 of record DASVUG010000353.1, read on the forward strand.
CCAGCGGGACGAGCCACAGCGAGTACTGCGGGCTCCAGACCTTGTTGACCAGCAGGAACGCGGCGACGACGAGGAACGCGAGCGAGGCCACGCGGGGCGGCCGGGGAGCGCGGCGGGCGAGGACCGCGACCCCGGCGCACGCCGCGGCGAACAGGATGACGACGGCGGCGTTGAGGACCGTCGGTGCCTGGCCCGCCGCGAGCTCGCCGTCCGGTCCCGCCCAGCCGGTGAACGCCGACACGATGTACCACAGCGAGTCCGGGTCCGCGGGGCGCGCCTGGTTCAGCCGGAAGAACTCCGTCCAGCCGGTCGGGTAGGCCAGCGCGACCGGCACGTTCACCGCCGCCCACGTCAGCAGCGCGGCCAGCGCGGTGCGCGGGGCCGGGCCGCGGTCGCGGCGGCGCAGCCCGACGAGCAGAAGGGGCAGCAGCAGGAGCAGCGGGTAGATCTTCGCGGCAGCGCCGAGCCCGATCAGGACCCCGGAGAGCGCCGCGCGCCCGCGGGCGAACGCCAGGAGCCCGGCCGTGGACAGGCCGACCGCGAGGGCGTCGAAGTTGGTGAAGGCGTGGACGAGCACGAGCGGGGAGCAGGCCACCAGGGCCGCGTCGAACGGCCGCCCGGGCCGCAGCCGGCACACGGCCCACACCGCCACCAGCCAGGCCCCGGCCAGGAACACCGCGGAGAGGTCGAAGTGGACGACCACCGGCAGGGCGACGGGCAGCCCCACCAGGGGGGCGAGCGCGAGCCAGCCGGCCGCGAGCCGGGACACGGCGTACTGGAAGTACCCGGTGAGCACCGGGTACTCCATGTAGCGGAGCTGCTCGTCCGGTCCGCCCTCGTCCTGCACCCACGGGTCGCGGTAGGGCACCGCCCCGCGGTCGAGCCCCTCGATCGTGTAGAGCGGGACGGTGTCGGAGTAGCACATCGCGACGTACTGGCGGTTGTTGCGCCAGTCCAGCGCCGTGGTGCCGTCGTCGGTCACGTACTGCTGCAGGCACGGCGCCTTGCCGAGCCAGCCGAGCGCGAGCACGGCGACGGCGAGGAGCAGGACCGCCCGCAGCGGCGTCCAGAACCGGCTGCGGCCGACGAGCGCGTGCGCGCCGAGCGGGCCCCCGATGAGCCGGCTCGCGCTCGCCGCGAGCGGGTCGGTCCACGAGGGGATCACGCGCCCGCCGCGGCGGCTCACGTGGCGCGCGGGTCCCCGACGGCGGATCCGCCGACGCTCGACAGCCCTGGGACCTGGAACCCGTCCGTCGGGTCGCGCCGGAACGCCGCGCCCTCGTCGTTGGAGCCGCCACCCGAGCCGCCCGAGTCACCCCGGCCGGAGTCGCCGCGCGAGCTGTCCGAGCTCCCGCCGGAGTCGTCGTCGCGCTTCTTCTTGTCCTTCTTCGAGTCCGAGTCGTCGGAGTTGCCGTCGGAGCTGTCGGAGTCCGAGCTGTCGGAGTCGGAGCTGTCGTCCTCGTCGTCGCCCTCGCCGTCGCCCTCGACGGGCACGGTGCCGGGCGCCACGCCGAGCGCGACGAAGGAGGAGAACCGCGAGGCCGGGGCGCCGCGCAGCGCGGTGTTCATGAAGCCCTGCCAGATCGAGCCGGGGAGCATGCGGCCGTACACCGGGCGCCCCTGCGCGTTCTTGATCGGCTCGCTGGTGTCGGTGCCGACCCAGACCGCCGTCGAGACGTCGGGGGTGAAGCCGACCATCCAGGCGTCCTTGTTCTGGTTGGCCAGTGTGGGGTGCTGCACCGTGCCGGTCTTGCCGGCCTGGTCGCGACCTCCGGTGAGCGCGATGCGCCCGGAGGTCGGCACGTCCTTCATCGCCTCGGTGACGTTGCGCGCCACCTGCTGCGGGACGGCCTGCTGCCCCGTCGCGGTCCCGCGCTCGTAGAGCAGGCGCCCGTCGGCGGCGGTGACCTTGGCGACCACGTAGGGCTCGCGGCGCATGCCGTCCGCGGCGAAGGTCGCGAACGCCGAGGCCATGTCCAGCGGCCGGACCTCCTTGTCGCCCAGGGAAATGCCGGCCGTCGGGTTCGGCAGCTCGTCGGCGGGGATGCCCGCCTGGTGCGCGACGTCCGCGACGCGCGCCGGCCCGACGTCGATGCCCATCTTGTAGAAGACGGTGTTGACCGACTGGGTCATGGCCGTCTGCACGGTGCACTGCGCGCAGCTGTAGCCCTCGGAGTTGTTGACCTTGATGCCGAGGAAGTCCTGCGGGGACGACCCGTCGTACACGCTGCCCAGCCCGACGGGCTGCCCCGACGGGTCGGCGACCTTGCCCTGCAGCGCGGCCGCGAGCACGAACGGCTTGAACGACGAGCCGGGCTGGCGGCGGGCCTGCGCGTAGTCGGTGCCCACGCCGTTCGCGCCGCCGTAGTAGGCGAGGATGGCGCCGGTCTTGGGGTCGACCGCGACGAGCGCCCCGCGCAGGTTGCCGGGCTGGGTCTTCAGGACGCGGGTCACCGCCGCGACGGCCTGCTCCTGGCGCTTCGAGTCGATGGTCAGGTCGATCGTCAGGCCCTCGGTGTCGATCTCCTGGTCGGTGATCCCCCGGGCCTCCAGCTCCTGCTTGGCCAGGTTGTAGACGTGGCCGCCCGCGTCGCCCGGGATGCCGGCCGTGGGCGGGGGCTCGGGCAGGAACTGCGGGAACTGCTCCTGGGCGCGCTCCGCGGCCGGCAGCCAGCCCTGGGCGACCATGCCGTCGAGCACGAAGCTCCACCGCTCCTGGGACTTGGGGAGGTTCTTCGCCGGGTCCCACCGCGACGGCGACTGGATCGTCCCGGCCAGCATCGCCGCCTCGGAGACCGTCAGGTCCTTGACGTCCTTGCCGAAGTACGCCTGGCTGGCCGCCTGGATGCCGTACGCGCCGCGGCCGAGGTAGATGACGTTGAGGTAGTTGCCGAGGATCTGGTCCTTGGTCTGTTGCTGGGAGATCTTGACCGCGAGGACGATCTCCTTGTACTTGCGCAGCAGGGACGCCTGGTCCTGGCCGGTGGAGACCTTCACGTACTGCTGGGTGATGGTCGACCCGCCGCCGACGCCGCCGGTCACCTGGTTCCACAGCGCCCGGCCGATGCCGGTGAGGTCGAAGCCGGGGTTGGAGTAGAACGAGCGGTCCTCGGCCGACAGCACGGCGAAGCGGACGCGTTCGGGCACCTGCTCGATCGGCACGATCGTGCGGTTGACGTTGTCCGGCTTGATCGTTGCCAGGGCCGTGCCGTCCGCGTAGCGGAACGTCGCGACCTGCGTCTGGGCGGCCTGGTCCGCCGCCGACGGCGCGTCGAACAGCGCCCACCCGACGAGGAAGGCCACCACCGGCGCGAGCACGGCGACGGCGAGCAGGGACAGCACGACGCGCACGACGAGGCGGCGCCAGCGCCGCCCCCGGGGCAGCGGGGCGGACGCCTCGGCCCCCCGGGGCCGCCGGGGGCCACCCGGCCCGCCCGAACCGCCGGCGCGCGGCGCCCGGTGCGGCTGCTCGGCCACGGCGACGCCCCCGCCCGGCGAGGGCTGCGGGGCGCGCGCGGCGTGGCGGGGCGCGGCCGGGGCTGCACCGCGCGGCGCGGCGGCGCGGGCCGGCGGGCCGGCCGCGGGGGCCCCGGGCATACCGGGGGGCCCCGGCTCGGGGGTGTACGCCGGCGTCGGCGACCAGCGGCCGCCCGCCGCGTCGTGCGTCAGGAGCGGGACCGCACCGGCCGGCTGCGGCCGCACCGGCGGCAGCGGGACCGGCCAGCCCGGCTGCGCGGTCCGCGGTCGCGGTTCCGGCGGGGGTCCGACCGGTGTGCCGGGGGCGGGGGGCCGCCCGGACGGGTACTCGCGCTGATCACTCACCGCACGCTCCCGGGGAGTCGAGGAGGGGGGTCGGAAGGGAGCTCGCCGTGCGTCCGCGCCGCCGGACCGGGCTCACTCGGCCGCCGTCCGGCGACGGTCCCGCGCCCGGCTCGGCCGTCCGCCCGTACCCAGGACGTAGGACAGCGCCAGGTGGTTCCACCGGCAGCTCGGGCAGACCTCGACGACGTGCACCGTCACCTCGCCGGGCACCGCGGCCAGCCGCTCCAGCTCGTCCGGCCGCCGGGCCGTGCCCGCCATGTGCCGCAGCGCGTCGCCGAAGACCCAGGACACCAGCGTCAGCCGGTCCTTGCGGCACACCGGGCACGGCTGCTCGGTCGACTCGCCGTGGAAGCGGGCGGCCTGGAGCAGGTAGGTGCCGGCGTCACAGACGTCCACCACGGCCACCCGACCGGCGTGGACGTCCGCGAGCAGCGCGCGGCGCCGCAACGCGTAGTCGACCACCTGCCGCTGGGTGCGCACCCGGAACAGGGTACGCGGCACGGCCTCCGCGCCCGCCCCGACCGCCGCCGCGCCGTGGCTCCACCCGGGTGAAGCCGGGCAGCGCCGCGGCCACCACCACCACCGCGCAGGCGCTGGGCGACGGCGGCGCGGACGTGCTGGTGTCCCCCCGCCCGGTCGGCAGCGAGGCCGCCGGCCGGTTCTGCGGCACCCGCCACTCCGGGGCCGACGCCGATCCCGGGTGCCCTTCCGGTTTCCCTTCCGCCGTGCAACCGTTGTGCCGTGTTTCCGCGACGGAACAGTTGCCACCCACCCGGACCACGGGCGCCGCGATTCTCGGCCGTTCCGTGATACGCAGCACAACGACTGCCCATAATCGGCGTCCAAAACCGGGGAAGTACGGCGATGTAACTACGACGGACGGGCGACTACCAGCAACGCTAAACCTCCTAATCCGCCCGACCACTCCTGTTAGTTTACTCATAACCGATTACCGAAATACGGT
>DASVUG010000354.1:0-3976 GCA_036387155.1 Pseudonocardia sp.
CGACCTCCGCGAGCGGGACGGGCTCGACCCGGGGACGGAGCTCGCCGGCGGCCACCAGACGGGCCAGGGTGATCAGGTCGGCATCGTAGGCGGCCCGGTCCTGCTCGCGCGCGGTGCCGACCTCGTACTCGACGGCGGTGCGGCCGGACGCGGCGAGGCGGTCCAGGACCGCCCGCCCCTCGGCCAGCACCGCCGCGGTGTGGCCCAGCGTCTCCGGGGTGAGGGCGTGGACCCGCCCGGCCGGGCCGGCGAAGCCGAACCCGACGAAAGTCCCACCGGGCCGCAGCGCGGTGGCGACGGCGGCGCGGGACGGGCCGCCCACCCCGTCGAACACGGCGTCGACCCCGTCCGGGGCGGCCGCGCGCACCCGGTCCGCCAGGTCGGCGGCGCGGCCGTCGAGCGGGGTCGCCCCCCGGGCCCGCAGCGCGTCGTGCTTGGCGGGCGATCCGGTGGCGACGACGCGCGCCCCGGCGAGGGCCGCCAGCTCGACGAGCAGCAGCCCGACACCGCCGGTCGCCCCGTGCACCAGGACGGTCTGCCCCGACGCGACGCCGGCGGCCCGGTGGACGGACTGGTACGCGGTGACCCCGGTCATGACGAGCGGCTCGAGCAGGACCGGGTCCAGCCGGGCCAGGTCCGGGGGAAGGCGGGTGAGCGAGCCGGCGGGGCGGACGACGAGGTCCGCGTTGGCGCCCCACCGGGTGAGGTCGGCGACGAGGTCGCCCGCGGCGAGCCGGCCGTCCGCGCCCGCGTCCGCGACCACGCCGACGAGGTCGTAGCCGAGCGTGAAGGGGCGCGGCAGCGTGCTCGTGTAGGGGTTCATCCCGCGCCGCACGATGCTGTCGGACAGCGTCAGGCTGCTGGCGAGGACGCGTACGCGGACCTCGCCCGGCTCGAGGTCGGCGCCGGGTCCGTCCCGGACCACGCGCAGGTTCTCCGGGCCGCCGAACGCGTGGACGTCGACGCGTCGGGGGGGATCGAGGGACGTCATGGCCGTACCCTCGTACTTCACGTTCACTTGAAGTCAAGCCATCGGGAGCGGTGATGTTGCGGATCGGTGAGCTGGCCGGGCGGGTCGGGGTCGCCACCTCGGCGGTGCGCTTCTACGAGAGCAAGGGCCTGCTGGCGCCGGACGGGCGCGCGGGCGGCCAGCGCCGGTACACCGAGGGCGCGGTGGAGCGGCTGCGCATGATCGTCCTGCTCCGGGGGGCCGGCCTGAGCTGCGACGACGTGGCCGTGGCGCTGGACCGCACGCCGGAGGGGGCGCGGCTGCGCCGCGAGCGCGCCGCCCGGCGGGCCGCCGAGCTGCGCGAGCAGGTCGACCGGACCCTCTCGGCCCTCGTCGTGGTGCACCACGCGGCGCGGTGCACGCGGGACGCCGACGACGACCGCTGCGTCGAGGAGATCGCCCGGCAGCGCGACGCCGCCCTCCGCGAGGCCGGGGCGCTGATGACCCGCGTGGTCGGCGGGTGACCGCGACCCGGACCGGACGCCGGGCCGGTGGCCGGGAGCGGTGACGGCCTCCCGCGGGCGGTGACGGCGGACGCAGCAGCCCCGAGCCCCCGCGGACGGTGGTCCGGCCGGCTCAGCCGACGCGCAGGCCGTGGGCCGCGGCGAAGGCCAGGGCGAGCTCCACGTCGACCCGCGCGCCCGACAGCCGGGCGCCGGTGAGCGCGGCGGCGTCGACGCGGGCCTCGCGCAGGTCCGCACCGTCGAGGCGGGTGCCGCGCAGGCGGGCACCGGTCAGGTCCGCGCCCCGCAGGTCCGCCTCCCGCAGGTCCGCGTCGACGAGGTTCGCCTCGCGCAGGCGCAGGCCGGACAGGTCGGTGCGGCGCAGGTCGACGCCGCCGAGCGCGGCCAGGGTGAGGTCGCAGTCGGTCAGCGTGATCGGGCGCACCCGGCTGTCGAGCACGGTGCTGCCCAGCAGCGAGCAGCCCGTCAACCTCGCCCCGCCCAGCGTCGTCCGCTCGAAGGTGCACGAGCGGAAGGCGGTGCCCCGGTGGTGCGAGTCGCCCAGGTCGGCGCCGCGGAACCGGCAGCCGTCGAAGCTGCACCGCTCGGTGGCGAGCCCGCGCAGGTCCGCGTCGTGGAGCGTGCAGTCGACGAACCGGCGCTCCCGCCACACCCGCCCGCCGGCCTCCGGGCCGTCGAGGACGAGGTCCGACAGGTCGAGGCCGGCGTACTCGGCGCCGTCGGCGAGCACCGTCCCGCTCGCGGTGTGGGGGTCGGGCACGGCGGTGAGCCTGCCAGGTGTCGTGATCGGCCCGGGCGTGACGTGGCCGTTGCCGGGACAGCACCGGTGTCGCGGCCGGACGGATCAGCGGGCGGCGCACGCGACGAGCGGGACACCGGCCGTCACCGGAAGTCCCGGGACTTCACCGGCACCGCGAGCACCAGCCGCGCCAGCCGGTCCGCCACCAGGTTCAGCACCCCCTCCTCGCTGCGTTCGAGCCGGCCCCGGACCAGCAGCGCCGCGCTGCCCAGCGCCACGGACCGGTACCGCCTCCACAGCCCCTCCGAGCACGTCACGTTGAGCATGCCCGTCTCGTCCTCCAGGTTGAGGAACGTGACCCCGCCGGCCGTCGCCGGCCGCTGCCGGTGGGTGACCAGCCCGCCGACCAGCACCCGGGGCGGGGCGTCCCCTCCGGCGGCGGCCCGCTCCGCCCGGGCGACCGCGTCCAGCCGGTCGATCGCCAGCGCGCCGAACCCGTCGAGCCGCTCCCGCAGGTGCGCGATCGGGTGGGTGTCCGGGGAGACGCCGGTGGCCCACACGTCCGCGACCGTCAGCTCGGCGGGCGTCATCCCGGGCAGCGCCGGGGCGTCCAGCCCGACCGCGGCGCCGGGCAGCTCGCCCGGCCGCACCGTGGCGACCACCCCGGCGGCCCACAGCGCCGCCCGCCGGTCCACCCCGAACGACCCGAGCGCCCCCGCCGTCGCCAGCGCCTCGGCCTGCGGGACCGTCAGCCGCACGCGGCGGGCGAGGTCGGCGAGGTCCCGGTAGGGGCCGTCCCGCGCCCGGTCGGCGTCGATCGCCGCGGCGAGCTCCTCCCCGACCGTGCGGATCCCGGCGAGCCCCAGCCGCACCGCCTGCCCGCCGGCGCTGCGCGCGTCCGGCTGCAGCACGGCGTGCGCCCACCCCAGGTTGACGTCCGGGCCGCGCACCCGCACGCCGTGCCGGCGGGCGTCGGCCACCAGCGACTGCGGCGAGTAGAAGCCCATCGGCTGGGCGTTGAGCAGCGCGGCCAGGAAGGCCGACGGGTGGTAGCGCTTGAACCAGGCGCTGTAGTAGACCAGCGACGCGAAGCTGATCGCGTGGCTCTCCGGGAAGCCGAAGTTCGCGAACGCGAGCATCCGGTCGAAGATCCGGTCGGCCAGGGCGCCCTCGATCCCGTTGTCCGCCATCCCGGCGTAGAAGCGCCCGCGCAGGCGCTCCATCCGCTCGGTGGAGCGCTTGGCGCCCATGGCCCGGCGCAGCTCGTCCGCCTCGGCGGCGGAGAACCCGGCGACGTCCACCGCCACCTGCATGAGCTGCTCCTGGAACAGCGGCACCCCGAGGGTCTTGTCCAGCGCGTTCTTCAGCAGCGGGTGGTCGTGCTCCCACTCCTCGAGGTCGTTGCGCCGCCGGACGTAGGGGTGCACCGAACCGCCCTGGATCGGCCCGGGCCGGATCAGGGCGACCTCGACGACCAGGTCGTAGAACTCGCGCGGCTTCAGCCGGGGCAGGGTGGCCATCTGGGCGCGGGACTCGACCTGGAACACCCCGACCGAGTCGGCCCGCGAGAGCATCGCGTAGACCTCCGGGTCCGTCGGCGCCAGCTCGTGCAGCGCGACGCGTCGGCCGTGGTGCTCGGCGACGAGGTCGATCATCAGGTGCAGCGCGGTGAGCATCCCCAGCCCGAGCAGGTCGAACTTGACCAGCCCGGCCGCGGCGCAGTCGTCCTTGTCCCACTGCACGACCGTGCGGTCCGCCATCCGG
>DASVUG010000355.1:0-3652 GCA_036387155.1 Pseudonocardia sp.
ATGTTCACCACGCGGTGGAACTCGTTCCACAGCTCGTCGTCGACGTGTTCGACTGCCATGGCGCCGGGCTACCCGGGACCCGTCGCGCCGAACCGGTGCCCCACGCCGCGGCGCCGGGGACCACGCGGGGTCGCGAGGGACGGGAAGCCCGGCCCGGCCCGCGCGGTTGGGCAGGGCGTGGCCCACCCCCTCGACGACCCCGGCTGGACGGCGCTGACCGGCCCGCAGGCGCACCTCGCGCAGCGCCGCGGCGGCGCGGCGCGCTACCCCGTGGACGTGTCGCCCTTCGCGGCGGTCGCGCGTCCCGACGCGGGCACGGGCCCGGACCCGGCGGCGTGGGCCGACCTCGCCGCCCTCGTCGGGCCGGGCGGCGTGGCCGTCGTGGTGGACGCCCCCGCGGCCGCGCCGGACGGCTGGGAGACCGTCGGCGCCGTCCCCGGGGTGCAGATGGACGGGTCGGGGCTCGCCGCCGCACCCGACCCGGAGGCGGTCGTGCTCGGACCGGCCGACGTGCCCGAGATGGTGGACCTGGCCGCGCGCACCCGGCCCGGCCCGTTCCTCGCGCGCACCCCCGTCCTCGGCACCTACCTGGGCATCCGGCGCGGCGGCGCGCTCGTCGCGATGGCCGGCGAGCGGATGCACCCGCCGGGCTGGACCGAGATCAGCGCCGTGTGCACCGACCCCGCGTACCGCGGGCAGGGGCTGGCCGCGCGGCTGGTGCGGGCCGTCGCGGCGGTCGTCCGCGCCCGCGGCGACGTCCCGTTCCTGCACGCCGCCGCGGACAACCCCGCCGTCGGGCTCTACGAGCACCTGGGTTTCACGCGGCGCCGGACGATCCTGTTCGCCGCGTTCCGCGCGGCCGCGGACGAACCGACGCTCGCTGGTGCTCCGGATGTCGTGAAAGCCACCTTCAGGACGTGAGGTGACGTGAAGGTGGCTTTCACGACACGCTGCGGCGGCGCGCCCGCGCCCGTCCCGGGTGCCAGCGGTGTGGCATTGCTGGCATCCAGTGCCAGCAGTGCCACCCTGCTGGCAACGCTCACAGCGGGCTGCGGCGCACGGTCGGCGGGTGGGGCGCGACGTGCGGGCCGCTGCGCAGGGGGCGCGTCGCCGGTCCGCCGCCTGGGTGGTGCAGCCGGTAGAGCCGGGCGTACGCGGGGGAGCGGGTCAGCAGCTGGTCGTGCGTGCCCGCCGCGGTGACCCGGCCGGCCTCCAGGTGCAGGATCTGGTCGGCGTCGGTCACCGTCAGCAGGTTGTGGCTGATCACCAGGCACGTCCGCCCGGCCATGAGCCGGCGCAGCGGCGCGAGGACGCGTTCGGTGGAGGCCGCGTCCAGGCCCGTCGTCGGCTCGTCGAGCAGCAGCACGGGAGCGTTGCGGATCATCGCGCGGGCCACCGCGAGGCGTTGGCGCTGCCCGCCCGACAGCATCCGCCCGCGCTGCCCGATGCGGGTGTCGTAGCCGTCGGGCAGGGCGGTGATGAACTCGTGCGCGTCCGCCGCCTCCGCCGCGGCGACGACGTCGCGCTCGCGCGCCTCGGGCCGCCCCCACAGGATGTTGTCGCGGATCGTCCCGTCGAAGACCAGCGTCTCCTGCAGCACGGCGGCGACGTTGCGGCGCAGGTCGCCCAACGCCAGCTCGCGCAGGTCGATCCCGTCGAGGGCGATGCGCCCGCGGTCGGGGTCGTAGAAGCGCAGCAGGAGCTTCGTCAGCGTGGTCTTGCCCGCCCCGCTGGCCCCGACGACGGCGATCCGGGCCCCCGGGGGGAGCGCCAGGTGCAGGTCGGTCAGCGCCGGCCTGCCGGTCCCGGGGTAGGTGAAGGTGACGCCGTCGACGCGCAGGCCGCCGCGGGCCCGGCCGAGCGGCCGGGGCTTCGGCGGATCGACCACCGAGGGCCGCTCGTCGAGGATCTCGATGATCCGCTCGGCGCCGGCGCTCGCGGCGTACGCGGTGTTCGCCAGCCCGCCGAAGGCGCGGATCGGGCCGTAGAGCTGCGCCAGGTAGGCCATGAACACCAGCAGCCCGCCGATCGTCATGGCGCCGGACGCGAGCTGCCAGATCCCGATCCCGACCACCAGCAGGACCGCGGCGGTCTCCAGCAGGTCGACGAAGGGGCCGAAGGTCGCTCGCAGGCGGGTGGTGACCATCTGCGCGGCGAAGGCGCCCAGGTTCTCGGCGTGGAAGCGCCGGGTCTCGGCGGCCTGGCGGTCGTAGGCCTGCACGAGCGCGGCGTTGCTCAGGCTCTCCTCGGCGACCGCCGCGATGCTCCCCGTGCGCCGGCGCTTCTCCCGCGACGCCGCCTTGATCCGGGTGGAGAAGAAGCGCGACGCCAGCGCGAACAGCGGCGCGGCCAGCAGCGAGGCCAGCGCCAGCCGCCAGTTCAGGTAGAACAGCAGCCCGCCGAAGATCAGGATCTTGACGCCGTGCGCGACCACCTGCATGACCCCGGAGAGGACCAGCTGCTCGATCGCGTTGACGTCGCTGGACAGCCGCGACATCAGGTCGCCGAGCTGGCGGCGCTCGAAGAAGCCCAGCGACATGCGGTGCAGGTGGGCGAACAGGCTGGTGCGCAGGTCGAGGACGAACCGCTCCCCGACCCAGGTGCACAGGTAGTCGTCCACGAACGACAGCAGCCCGCCGGCCAGCGCGATCCCCACGTAGGCGGCGGCGACGGCCGGGAACAGCGCGAAGTCCCGCGGGGTGAGCACGTCGTCGACGAGGACCTTGAAGACCCAGATGCCGGCGGCGTCCATCGCCGGGCCGACGGCGACGAAGGTCAGGCAGGCCGCGAGCCGCAGCCGGAAGGGGCGGGTGAGCGGCCAGAACCGGGCGAAGACCTGCCGGACGGTGAGCTGGGGAGCGGCGGCGACCGCACCGGTGCGCGGGTCGGCGAGGACCGCGGCGCGAGCGGCGCGGCCGCGAGGGGCGCGGTGGCGCGCGGCGCCCCCGGTCGGTCTCGGCGTCATGGCTCGGCGGTCCACTCCTGGGCGCGGCGGGCCCCGGGCGCGACGTGCCCGCGGCGGGGACGGGCCGGGCACGGCGGCGGGCCCGCGACGGGGACGGGGCCGGATGCTGCGGTGGCCCCGCCCGCGGGCGGGGCCACCGGGCACCGGCTCAGTCCTCGTCGGCGTCGGCCTGGCGGGCCTGGTGGCCGCGGGTCTCGCTCCAGGAGTCGCCGTTGTCGCGCGAGCGGTCCTGCCGAGCCTCCCGCTGCGGGGTGGCGGCGGGGCGGGGGCTCAGAGAGCCGAGAATGCCGAGAACGTCACCCACGGCGACCTCCCTCGTTCCGATCCTCGTGGCACGCGGTCGCGCACCACGTGACCGGTACATCGAGTCGGGACGTGCGGGGGTGCGGGCCGGACGGGTCTGCCACCGCTTCGGGTGACGCCCGGCGCGGGTGACCGGGACGGGCGACGGGGCGGCGCCCGGCCGTCAGGCGGCCTGGCGCTCCAGCACGGCGGACGCGTCGGGCGCGGACAGCGCGGTGACCGAGGCGGTCGCGTCGCCGTGGCGGCGGGCGACGGCGCGCCCGACCGAGGCGAACAGCACACCGAGCGCCGCCAGCACGGCGCCGGCGGCGGCGATCGTGCCGGCGGCGGCCGGAGGTTCGAGCACGGCCACGACCAGCGCGACCGGCGGCCACCACAGCAGGG
>DASVUG010000356.1:0-5910 GCA_036387155.1 Pseudonocardia sp.
CCCCGAGGTCTACGTCCAGCTCACGAGTGAGCGCGGCTGGAGCGACGCGGAGTACCACGCCTGGCTGGTGCGCAGCCTGCACGCGCTGCTGCTGCGCCGCCCACCGGCCTGACGCACCGGCCTGACGCGCCGCCCGCGCCCGGCACCGACGCGGGGCGGGTCACCCCTCGCGGGCGCCGTCCGGGGCGTCCACGCCCATCGACCACAGCCGGGACCGCTCGTTGAGCAGCAGCATGAACGTGGCGAACACCACCGCCCCGGCGGCCAGGCCCACCAGGGGCTGGCGCGACGGTCCGAGCAGCGAGTAGACGACGGGCAGCAGCAGCAGCTGGGTGACCAGCGCCGGCGTGCGGGCCCAGAGCCGCCCGGTCAGCAGGCCGGCCGCGACGGCGCCGAGGCCGACCGCCACCAGCAGGAAGAACCCGGCCTCGGCCACCACGGGTCCCACCCCGGCCGGGCCCGCGCCCACCCGCAGGGCGAGCGCGACGGTGAACGCGAGGGCGGCCAGCGCCTGCACCCCGACCAGCGCCCCCGCCGCCCGGACGGGCCCCGGCGGCCGGGGCCGCCGCGGGCGGGGGCGTTCGTCAGCAGCCACGGGGCCGAGGATAGGCGGGGCGGGCACCGGCGCCGCGCTACCGTCTCGGGGTGCGCGCGCTGCTGGTCGTGAACCCCAACGCGACGACCACGACCGCCGCCGGCCGCGACGTCCTGGCGCACGCGCTCGCCAGCGAGATGAAGCTCGACGTGCTGCTGACCCGCTACCGCGGCCACGCCGCCGAGGCCACCGCCCAGGCCGTCCGCGAGGGCGTGGACCTGGTGGTCGCGCACGGCGGGGACGGCACCGTCAACGAGGTCGCGAACGGCCTGCTGCAGGGCACCGACGGGCCGCTGGGGCCGCGCGCGCAGTACGGGCCGGCGCTCGCCGTCGTCCCCGGGGGCTCGGCGAACGTCTTCGCCCGCGCGCTCGGCGTGCCGCGCGACCCGGTCGACGCGACGGCGCAGATCCTCGGCGCCCTGGGGTGCGGGCGCAGCCGCCTGGTCGGGCTGGGCCGGGCCGACGACCGGTGGTTCACCTTCAACGCGGGGATGGGCTGGGACGCCGACGTCGTCGCCGAGGTGGAGCAGATGCGCTTCCGCGGTCTGGCGGCGACGCCGCTGCGCTACGCGGCCACCGGGCTGCGGCAGTACTACCGGCAGTGGCGCGACCCGAAGCCGATGACGGTCGAGGTTCCGGGCGTTCTCGAGACCACGCCGGTCCGGGTGGCGTTCGTCAGCAACACCTCGACGTGGACCTACCTCGGGTCGCGCCCGGTGCACACCAATCCCGGTGCGTCGTTCTCCACCGGACTGGGCCTGTTCGCCATGCGGAGCCTCGGCGTCGGCACCGTCCTGCACGTGCTGCACGAGATCCTGCGGCCCGAGGGCGACCCGCGGGGCCGGCACGTCCTGCGCCACGACACCGTTCCGCTGGTCAGGGTCTCGTGCGAGGCGCCGGTGGCGCTGCAGCTCGACGGCGACCACCTCGGGGAGCGCAGCGAGGTCGAGTTCCTCTCCGTACCCGAGGCACTACGCGTCGTGGTGTGACGGCGACGCGTCGTCGTACGAGAGGGGCTGTTCGTCGCACCGTCACCGAACCGTGCCCGGGAGTACCCCTAATTCCCGGTCCGTTCGCCGATTCGGGCGTACCGTCGAACCGCAAAGGGCTCGAACCGGGGGACCACATGCCCCAAGGTGGGGCAAGCGACAAGAACGAGGCGGGGAACTTTCCCGCATGGTCCTCCGGCGGTCGGGTAACCGGCATCGGGGGGCAGGGGTCCGTTGCTCCTCGCAGCGTGCGACCACCACCGTAACCGGTGGCCGTGTCACTCGTTGCGGGGGGTGGGTGAGGACGGTGAGTGACCTCACCCGGTGGAACCGGAGCCCTACTGGAACGTCCCTGCTCGTGAAAGCGTTCACAAGCAGGATGACACCGTAGTGACGATCGGCGCGACCCCGATCGCGCAAGTACGAGGAGCGAAGCAACCATGGATTGGCGTCACCGCGCGATCTGCCGCGACGAGGACCCGGAGCTGTTCTTCCCCGTGGGGACCAGCGGACCGGCCCTGCTGCAGATCGCCGAGGCGAAGTCCGTCTGCCGACGCTGCCCCGTGGTCAGCGAGTGCCTCACCTGGGCACTCGACAGCGGCCAGGACGCCGGCGTCTGGGGCGGTATGAGCGAGGACGAGCGGCGCGCCCTCAAGCGGCGCAACGCCCGGACGCGCGCACACACCGCCTGACGGCGAACCTCGGGCAGCATCCCTACGACACTCCCCCCGCCGCGGGCCCGGAAGCCGGACACCACCCGGCTACCGGGCCCGCGGTCGTTCCCCCACTCGACTCCGCGGGGGGTGCCGCGTCCCGGAGGTACGAGACCGGGGGACCTACGCGGTTCGCTCCCGGCAGGCCCACGGCCCCGATCTCGTACCCCCGTCCAGCACCGGCGCGACCACGGTGCAGTTCGACGCGCACGGCGCGAAGGTTAACGCCCTCGCAACGGCAGGCTGATGACGGCCTCCGTCCCGCCGCCCGGCCGCGGCCGGACCTGCAGCGACGAGTCCAGCTCCGAACCCAGCAGCGTCCGCACGATCTGCAGGCCCAGCCCCGCGGAGTGCTCCGGGTCGACGCCCGGGGGCATCCCGGTGCCGTCGTCGGCCACGACGACGTCCAGCCGCCCGCCCGTCCGCGCCACCCGCACGCAGACCTCACCGGTCGTCCCCGGCGCGAAGGCGTGCGCCAACGCGTTGTGCACCAGCTCGGTGAGCACCAGCACCAGCGGTGTGGCCAGCGCGGCCGGCAGCGTCCCGAAGCTGCCCTCCCGGCGCACCTTCGCGCGCGACTCGGCCGCGGCACCGTCGCCGATGGCGGGTAGCACGGTGTCGACGAGCTCGTCCAGGTCGACCATCTCCGACACCGACCCCGACAGGCTCTCGTGCACGAGCGCGATCGAGTTCACCCGCCGGACGCTCTCCTCCAGCGCGCGGCGGGCCTCCGGGATCGCGGTGCGCCGGGCCTGCAGCCGCAGCAGCGCGGCGACGGTCTGCAGGTTGTTCTTGACCCGGTGGTGGATCTCCCGGATCGTCGCGTCCTTGCTGAGCAGGGCCTGGTCGCGGCGGCGCAGGTCGGTGACGTCGCGGACCAGCACCAGCGCCCCGGCCGGCGTCCCGCGGGGCCGCAGCGGCAGGGCGCGCACGAGCATCGCCGCCCCCCGGGCGCGGATCTCGATGCGCAGCGAGTGCCGGCCGTCGAGCGCCGAGGTGATCCGCTCGGCGACCTCGGCGGCGTCGAAGGGGTCGCGGACGAGCCCGCGGTTGACCTCCGCGAGCGGCAGGCCCACCAGGTCGCTGGCGAAGCCCATCCGGTGGTAGGCCGAGAGCGCGTTCGGGCTGGCGTAGGCGACGTGGCCGTGCGCGTCGAGGCGGACCAGCCCGTCGCCTGCCCGGGGGCTGGTGTCGGCCCCCGCGACCGCGGCGCTGGGCGGGAACGCCCCGTCCGCGATCATCTGGCACAGGTCCGACGCGCTGCCGAGGTAGGCGATCTCCAGCGGGCTGGGCACGCGGGGCACGGCGAGGTTCGTGTCGCGGGAGAGCACCGCGAGCACCGCGTTCCCGCGGCGCACGGGGATCGTCTCGCGGCGCACCGGCACCTCCAGGTGCCAGCGCGGGTCCTCCTCCCGGCAGATGCGCCGCTCGACGACCGCCCGGCGCAGCTGCGGGTTCTCGCACGCGGCCACGCGGGCCGCCACGACGTCCTCGGGGTGCGCGGTGGGCGCCGTCGTCGGCCGGGCCTGCGCGACGCACAGCCACTCCCGGGCCGTCGCGGCGTCGGCCGGCTCGTCGTCGGACGTGCGCAGCGGCACCCACAGCAGGAAGTCCGCGAAGGACATGTCGGCGAGCAGCTGCCACTCGGCGACGACGCGCTGCAGGTGCTCGACGGCCTCCGACGGCAGCCGCGTGTGCTCGGCGAGCAGCTCGCTCAGCGTCGACACGCGCCCCCGCCCCTTCCTCGTGCGGTGCTCATCCAACCACGTGGGAAACTCGGGGTACGGAAGCCGATCCGGGAGGGAGGGCAGCATGTCGAAACGCGCACGCAAGCGCCGCGACCGCAAGAAGGGCGGTGCGAACCACGGCAAGCGGCCGAACACGTAGGGCCGCCCGGAGTGACAGCCGCGGCGGGGCCCGGACCGGGCCCCGCCGCGTCGCGTCTAGAGGGTGCGCTCGATGCGGGTGGTGCTCGTGCGCACCTCGAGGACGGTGCCGCTGGGCCCCTCCCCGACCGTCACCTCGGCCTGCTCGAGGACGGTGGTGCGGATCGACGCCCGCAGGCGGTCCTTCAGCCCGGCCGGGGCGCGGTCGCCCGCGCACTTGGTGGCCAGCAGCTTCTTGAGCTTCTCGTCGAGCCCGTACTCGGCGAGGCACGGCCGGCACTCGTCGAGGTGGCGCTCCAGCAGCCGCCGGCGCGCGTCGTCGCACTCGTGGTCCAGGAAGAGCCACACCTCGGCCAGCACCTCCGCGCAGTCCGTCTCGTGGTGGTTGCCGCAACTCACGGCGCCACCTCCTGCCCGCGCAGGAACCCGCGCTCGCGGGCGGTGTCGGTGAGGATGTCGCGCAGCTGCCGGCGGCCCCGGTGCAGCCGCGACATCACGGTGCCGATCGGCGTGCCCATGATCTCGGCGATCTCCTTGTACGCGAACCCCTCGACGTCGGCGAGGTAGACCGCCATCCGGAAGTCCTCCGGGAGCTGCTGCAGCGCGTCCTTGACCGCCGTGTCGGGCAGCCGGTCCAGCGCCTCCATCTCGGCCGACGGCAGGCCCTGCGAGGTGTGCTCCCCGGCCTGGGCGATCTGCCAGTCCGTGATCTCCTCGGTGGGCGCCGCGACCGGCTGGCGCTGCCGCTTGCGGTAGCCGTTGATGTAGGTGTTGGTGAGGATGCGGTACAGCCAGGCCTTGAGGTTCGTACCGGCGCGGAAGGTGCGGAAGGCCGAGTACGCCTTGAGGAACGTCTCCTGGACGAGGTCCTCGGCGTCGGCGGGGTTGCGCGTCATCCGCAGCGCGGCGCCGTAGAGCTGGTCGATCAGCGGCATCGCGTCGCGCTCGAAGCGGGCCGTCCGCTCGTCGACGGTCTCGAGCTGCTGGTCGACGACCCCGTCGGTGGCCGGGCCGGTCTCGAGCTCCTGTTCGACGGCCCCGTCCGATACCGGGCCGGTGGACGCCGGTGTGGCGGGCACCGCGCTCCCTCCGCTGCGGGCCGGCGGACCGACCGCGACGACAGCCGCCGCAGCGGCAGGACGCCCAGAGCCTACGCGCCGCGCCTCGATCCGGCCGCCCGGCGGCAGGTCCATGAGTGCGTGGGTCACATCCATCCCGAACGTCCCGCGCGGCCCCCGGATTCCCCGTGGTCCCCGCGGGGGTCGCCGTGGTGTCGGGGGCCACGCACCTCCGGCGGGCGCCCGGACGACGCCCGTCGCGATCACCGGCGGGGATAGGGTCGCGCGGTGGCAGGTACGGGGACCCCGGCGACGGCGCTGCTGGCCAAGCAGGGGGTGGAGCACCGCGTGCACACCTACGCCCACCGCGGCGGCCAGGCCTACGGGCCGGAGGCGGCCGAGGCGCTGGGGCTGGCGCCCGAGCGGGTGTTCAAGACCCTGGTCGCGGACGTCGACGGCACGCTCACGGTCGGGGTCGTCCCCGTCTCCGCGACGCTGGACCTGAAGGCGCTGGCCGGGGCGGTCGGCGGCAAGCGGGCGCGGATGGCCGACGTCGCGGCGGCCGAGCGGGCCACCGGCTACGTCGCCGGGGGGATCTCGCCGCTCGGGCAGCGCCGGCGGCTGCGGACGGTGATCGACTCGTCGGCGCGGGACCTGCCCACGCTGCAC
>DASVUG010000357.1:0-12093 GCA_036387155.1 Pseudonocardia sp.
CCGAGCACGATCGACAGGCCCAGCAGGAAGGCGAACAGCAGGAACGCGACCGGGGTGGCGAGCGCGCCGTAGGTGTAGCCGGTGGCCGTGAGGACGGTCAGGTAGGCCCGCAGCCCCGCGGCCGCGGCGAAGAACACCACCACCGCCACCACCGCGCCGGGCAGCAGCCGCCGCCACGGCGGGCTGTGCGGCAGCGCCGCCCGGTAGACCGTGGTCAGCACGAGCACCAGCAGCGCTCCGACGCCGGGGTAGTAGACGGCGTCGACGAGCGCCGCGGCCGTCGCCCGCCACGCCGCGGGCAGCACCTGCGGCAGCAGGTCCGGCCCCAGCGCGACCACCGGCAGCGCGAACACGGCCACCAGCAGCGCGCCGAGGTAGATCAGCAGGGAGAACAGCCGCTGCCACACCGGGTGGCGGACGTGCTGCTGCCCGTGGGCCGCGGTGATCGAGTCCACCACCGACGCGATCGCCGACGACCCGGCCCACAGCGCGACGACGAACCCGACCGACACGACGTCCGCGCGGCCCCGGGTGAGGATGCTCGCCGCCGTCGGCGCGATGAGCTGGTCGACGACCTCCGGGGTGAAGACCTGGCGCGCGAAGGCGACGATCCCGCTCTCGACGACGTCGACGGTCTCGGGCCCGAACCACCCGCCGACGTAGCCCAGCGAGCCGAGCAGCCCGAGGAACAGCGGCGGCAGCGACAGCGCCTGCCAGAAGGCGGCCTGGGCGGCGAGGGAGAAGATGTTGTCGTCCCACGCCCCGCGCAGCGTGCGGGCCAGCACCCGGGGCAGCGTCGGCCGGCGCAGGGTCGGCCGGGCCGGGGCCGGGGCCGGCCGGGGGAGCGCGGTCGGTTCGTCGGAGCGGTCCATGGCGCCGTCCAGGATGGCCGGGCCCGCCGCCGCTCCGGTCGCGACGCGCCGGGCACGGACGGTGGTGTCCGGACCGCAACGTCGACTTGATCCCTCCGACGGCGACACGGTCGTCGCGACGACCATGGTGTGACGCTCGCATCGATCACCGGGGGCGGAGCGGGGCGTGCCGGGCGGGCCGTGCCCGTCCCGTTACCCTGGGAGCCGCCCCGCCGCGCCCCGCCACCCGCCGCCGGGGCTTTCCCCCGCAGCCGAGCTCCCGGGAGACCCGTGTCCCAGCCCGCCGTGTCGCCCGTCCCGGACCCGGCGCCCTCCGGCCCCCCCGGACGCCCGCTGCGGGCCTGGCAGCGCAGCGCGCTGGCCCGCTACCTGGCGGCGAAGCCGCGGGACTTCCTGGCCGTCGCGACGCCCGGCGCCGGCAAGACCGCGTTCGCGTTGCGCGTCGCGGCGGAGCTGCTGGCCGACCGCACCGTCACCGACGTCACGGTCGTCACCCCGACCGAGCACCTCAAGCACCAGTGGGCCGCCGCCGCGGCCGCCGCGGGGATCTCGCTGGACCCGGAGTTCCGCAACGCGGCCGGCGCGACGTCGCGGGACTACACCGGCATCGCGATGACCTACGCGGGCGTCGCCGCCCACCCCGCCCTGCACCGCACCCGCACGGAGACCCGGCGCACGCTCGTCGTCCTCGACGAGGTCCACCACGCCGGCGACGCGCGCTCGTGGGGCGAGGGCGTGCGCGAGGCCTTCGACGGCGCGACGCGCCGGCTCACGCTGACGGGGACGCCCTTCCGCAGCGACGACAACCCGATCCCGTTCGTGGAGTACGCCCCGGACGGCGACGGGCAGCTGCGCAGCCGCGCCGACCACGCGTACGGCTACGCGGAGGCCCTGGCCGACGGCGTCGTGCGGCCCGTGGTGTTCCTGGCGTACTCGGGCACGTCGAGCTGGCGGACCAGCGCCGGCGAGGAGTTCACCGCCCGGCTCGGGGAGCCGCTCACGGCCGAGCAGACCGCGCGCGCCTGGCGCACGGCCCTGGACCCGGGCGGCGAGTGGATCCCCGCCGTGCTCGCGGCGGCGGACCGGCGGCTCACCCGGCACCGCGGCGGCGGGATGGCCGACGCCGGCGGGCTGGTCATCGCCTCCGACCAGACGGCGGCGCGGGCGTACGCGCGGATCCTGCACGAGGTCACGGGGGAGCCGCCGGTGCTGGTGCTCTCCGACGAGGCCGGGTCGTCGGAGCGGATCGCCCGCTTCGGGGAGTCGGACGACCGGTGGATGGTCGCGGTCCGGATGGTGAGCGAGGGCGTGGACGTGCCGCGGCTGGCCGTCGGCGTGTACGCGACCAGCGCGTCGACGCCGCTGTTCTTCGCCCAGGCCGTCGGCCGGTTCGTCCGCTCGCGCCGGGCGGGGGAGACGGCGTCGGTGTTCCTGCCCAGCGTGCCGGTGCTGCTCGGGCTGGCCAGCGAGCTCGAGGCCCAGCGCGACCACGTCCTCGGCAAGCCGCACCGCCCCGCCGAGCAGTGGGACGACGAGGAGCTGGCCGCGGCGAACCGGCAGCGCGACGAGCCGGGGGAGGAGGAGAAGGCCTTCACGACCCTGCACGCCGACGCCGAGCTGGACCAGCTCATCTTCGACGGCACCTCGTTCAGCGCGGACGAGGAGGACTTCATCGGGCTGCCCGGCCTGCTGGCACCCGACCAGGTGCGCTCGCTGCTGCACTCGCGCCAGCAGGAGTGGCTGGCGCGGCCCCGGAAAGCGGCGCCCGCCGCGCCCGCCCCGGCCGCACCGGCGCCGGAGCCCCGGCCGACGACCGTCCGCGAGCGGCTCGCCGGGCTGCGCAAGGAGCTCAACACCCTCGTCGCGCTGCACAACCACCGGACGAACAAGCCGCACGGCATGATCCACAGCGACCTGCGGCGCACCTGCGGCGGTCCGCCGACGGCCATGGCGACCATCGAGCAGCTCGAGGAGCGCATCGCCACCCTGCGCTCCTGGCGCTAGCGCGCACTCGCGCTGTCGAACGTGCGCCCCCGCGCTGTCGAACGTGCGCACTCGCGGGTGGATCCCGGGCCGGGACGGCGACGGGGCGGGAACCGGATGGTTCCCGCCCCGTCGTGGTGTGCGTGGACTCGTGTCGCCGGCGTCGGGCCGGCTCTCCCTCAGCCCGACTGCACGTCGACCTGCAGCTCGCGCAGCTTCGCGTCGTGCGCGCGCGCGTGGTGCCCGCAGAAGAGGAGCTCTCCACCGGAAGGCAGGACTGCACGCACCTTGGCGGCCGCACCGCAGCGGTCACAGCGGTCGGCGACGGTCAGCTCGGGCCGGGAAAGGGTTCCAGGCTGCACAGCGGTCTCCCTCCGTCTCGGCACCGGGTGGCCCCGGTGCCGGTCATTGCGGCGCACCGCCTACGCGGTACGCCCTCCGAGCCTCCTGCTCCCCACCGCCGTGCCGGTTCGCTCCGGCACCGTCGACGGATCGCAACAGTCTCACTCTTGCAGACGCACGGCACCCCTGCGCGTGTTCCCGGCGTGCGCCGTCACACGCGTCACGTGTGACCGGTCCCCACCGTCCCGTCGGGCGCACCCGGGGGGTGGCGAGGGCCTCCGGATTCAGTTGACTACGGGTGAATGATGAGGCGCCCGAAGTGACACCGCAAGGCGGGAGATGTAAACCCTGGTTACGCGTGACGACTACGCTCCGTGGCCGCCCTCGTGAGCCGGGTCCCGGCGCCGGTGCTGTTCGTCCTCGGCGGGGTGTCGATGTACGTCGGCGCGGCGCTGGCCGTGGGCCTGTTCGGCCTCCTGCCGCCCGCGGTGGTCGCGCTGCTGCGCCTGGCCGGGGCCGCCGCGGTGCTGCTGGTGTGGCGGCGCCCGCCGGCCGCGGCGTGGCGCGGGCGCCGCGTCCTCCGGGCGGGGACGTTCGGGCTGGCCACGGGCCTGATGAACATCGCCTTCTACGAGGCGGTCGCCCGCCTGCCGCTGGGCACGGCCGTCGCGATCGAGTTCTGCGGGCCGGTGGCGGTCGCGGCCGTCGCGTCACGCCGGCCCCGGGACGTCGCCGCCGTGGCCCTGGCGGCCGTCGGCGTGCTGCTCATCGCCGACGTGCGCTGGTCGGCGGCCCCCCTCGGGCTGGTGTGGGCGCTCGCCGCCGCCGCCATGTGGGCGGCCTACATCCTGCTCGGCGCCCGCGTGGCCCGGGCCGGCACCGGGCCGGGCTCCGCGCTGGACGACCTGGCCGTGGGCTTCGCCGTGGCCGCGGTGGTGCTCGCGGTGGCGCTCGCGCCGGTGCTCGTGCTCTCGCCGTGGCCGCCCGCCGCGGCGTTGCCGCAGGTGCTGGGGCTGGGCGTGGGGGTCGGGGTGGCGTCCAGCGTCGTCCCGTACGTGCTCGACCAGGTCGTCCTGCGTCGGGTCGGGACGGCCCGCTTCGCCGTCCTGCTCGCGCTGCTGCCGGCCACGGCCACCCTCGTGGGGTTCGTCGGGCTCGGCCAGGTACCGGGCCCGGCCGAAGCGCTGGGCATCGCCGCCGTCGTCGGGGCCGTCGCGCTGCGCTCGCGCGACGGCGACCCCCACGCGTCCGACCCGCCGGGCGACTACGGAGCGTGATAGCCGGTCGTCGTCACGCTGCGTGGTCGTCGGTGCGGCCGGGAGCGGGGCGGAGCCGTCGCTCGGCGTCCCGACCGGCCCACGTACGGCCACCGTGAGGTGCGGTCTGCGCACGTTCGGTGAGATCGGGACCGGTGGCGGCGGGTTCGTCACACGGTGCGCGGCCGGGCCCGGCGTCCGCTCCGGCCGAACTTCCCACCCGTCCGGCGACCCCCGTCCGGGGATGGGTCGCGCCCTCCGGCGCGAGCCGCGCGTTCGGCGGCACCGACAACAAACCGGGCTGCCGAGACCTGATCGTGACAGGAAAGCCGCAGGTTGAACGATTCAGTGTGGTTGGCACCACGCGGTCCGGCCGCATACGTTGTCCGCCACAACATTCCCGCCGCGGGGCGGGCCCGACGACGGGGAAGGACCACGATGCGCACGAGGACGACGGGCACCCGGAGGGCGGCCGTCATGGCCGCCGGGCTGGGACTGACGATGGCGCTCGCCGCCTGTGGCCAGAACGCCGCGGCCCCGGCCCCGGCCCCCAGCGGCGGGGGCGGCGCCAGCGCGGCGCCCGCGGCCGGCGGCGCCAAGATCGGCGTGATCCTGCCCGAGACCAAGAGCTCGGCCCGCTGGGAGGGCTTCGACAAGCCGCTGCTCACCGCCGCCATGCAGGCCGAGGGCCTGCAGGCAGACATCCAGAACGCGCAGGGCGACGTCCAGAAGTTCTCCACCCTCGCCGACGGGATGATCTCCAGCGGCGTGAAGGTGCTGGTCATCGCCGCGATCGACAGCGAGTCGGGCGCCGCCGTCGCCGCCAAGGCCAAGGCCCAGGGCATCCCGACGATCGACTACGACCGGCTCAGCCTGGGCGGCACCAGCGACTACTACGTCTCGTTCGACAACGTCAAGGTCGGCGAGCTGCAGGGCCAGGGCCTGGCCGACGCCCTGAAGGGCAAGCAGGGCGCGGAGATCATCGAGATCGCGGGCGCGCCGACGGACAACAACGCCACGCTGTTCTACGACGGCGCGCAGACCGCGCTGAAGAGCGGGTACGACTCGGGCGCGTTCAAGCGCGTGGAGAAGCAGGCCATCCCGGACTGGGACAACCAGGTCGGCGGCACCACCTTCGAGCAGATCCTGACCAAGAACGGCAACAAGGTCGACGGCGTCCTCGCCGCGAACGACGGCCTCGCGGGCGCGGTCATCACCGTGCTCACCAAGTACGGGCTCAACGGCAAGGTCCCGGTGACCGGCCAGGACGCCACCCCGGACGGCCTGCAGGCGATCCTGCGCGGCGACCAGTACATGACGGTCTACAAGCCGATCAAGCAGGAGGCGGAGGCCGCCGCGAAGCTCGCCGGCGCGCTGGCCAAGGGCGACACCGCCACCGCGGACGGGCTGGCCACCGGCAAGGTGAACGACCCGAAGGGCAACCGGGACGTCAAGTCCGTCCTGCTCACCCCGCAGTCGATCACCAAGGACAACGTCAAGACCGTGATCGACGAGGGCCAGGTCAAGGCCTCCGAGGTCTGCGTGTCGGCCGTGTCCGACGCCTGCAAGCAGGCCGGCATCGCCGCCTGAGGTGATCCGCCCGCGGCGGACGGCCGCTCCACGCCCCTGACGGTCCTCGCGCTGCCCGGCAGCGACGTCGACCACCAGGACGCGCGTGGGGCGCCGTCCGCCGCACCCGCGGGTCCGCCCGTCTTTCGAGGAGGACGCGATGCTGCTCCAGCTCAACAAGGTCAACAAGAGCTTCGGCGCCGTGCAGGTGCTGCACGACGTCGACCTGTCCGTGCCCGCCGGCGAGGTCACCGCGCTGGTCGGCGACAACGGCGCCGGCAAGTCGACGCTGGTCAAGTGCGTCGCCGGGATCCACCCGGTCGACAACGGCGAGATCCTCTTCGAGGACCGGCCCGTCACGGTCAACGGCCCCACCGACGCCGCCGCGCTGGGGATCGAGGTCGTCTACCAGGACCTCGCCCTGTGCGACAACCTCGACATCGTCGAGAACATGTTCCTCGGCCGCGAGCGCGGCAAGGCGTGGGCGCTCGACGAGTCCGACATGGAGCAGGCCGCGCGGCGCACGCTCGCCTCGCTGTCGGTGCGCACGGTGACGTCGGTGCGCAACCCGGTCGCGGCGCTGTCCGGCGGGCAGCGCCAGACGGTCGCCATCGCCAAGGCCGTGCTGTGGAACTCCAAGGTCGTCATGCTCGACGAGCCCACGGCCGCGCTGGGCGTCGCCCAGACCCGCCAGGTCCTCGACCTGGTCCGCCGGCTGGCGGAGCAGGGCCTCGGCGTCGTGCTGATCAGCCATAACATGGCCGACGTCTTCGAGGTCGCCGACCGCATCGCGTGCCTGTACCTCGGCCGGATGGCCGCCCAGGTGCGCACCCGCGACGTCACCCACGGCCAGATCGTCGAGCTGATCACCGCCGGCCGCTCGGGCGACCTCGGCCTCGCCCGCCCCGAGACCGTGGCGAGCATCTGATGCCCGCCCACCGCAGCCCCGACGGAGGCGCCGTGCCCCCCACCTCCCCGGACGGGCCCGCCCCCTCCGCCCGCGACACCGCCCGCGACACCGCCGCCCGCGACACCGCCGCCCGCGACCCCGCCGCCCGCGACACCACCGCTGTCGACACCGCGGTGGAGGGCACCGGCCGGCACGCCGCCACCCCCGCGGTCCCGCCCGACCGGGACGACGCGGCCGACCGGACCGACGACGACGCTGCGGCGTCGCGCGCGGCCGACTTCGGCATCGACACCACCACCAAGACCACCGGCGAGGCGATCCGGGACTACGTCCGCAACCTGCGCAACGGCGAGCTCGGCTCGCTGCCCGCGCTCGCCGGCCTGCTCGCGCTGTTCATCGTCTTCACCGCGCTGGACACCTCCGGCACGTTCGCCAGTCTGATCAACCTCGCGAACCTGCTGCAGCAGGGCGCCGGCCAGACCGTCATCGCGATGGGCCTGGTGTTCGTCCTGCTCATCGGCGAGATCGACCTGGCGGCCGGGACGGCGTCCGGGCTCACCGCCGCGGTGCTGGCGCTGCACCTGACCAGCGACGGCAACCTGCTCGGCGGCATGGGCACCACGATGTTCGTGACCTTCGTCCTGGTCATCGTGGTCGCGATCGCGCTGGCGGCGCTGCTGCGGATCTGGACCGCCGTCGGGTTCGCCGCGCTCGCGCTGGTGCTGCTCCTGGTCGGCTTCCCGCCCAACCCGTGGCTGGAGATGCTGCTCGCGATCTGCGTCGGCGTCGTGATCGGCGTGCTCACCGGCTTCCTGGTCGCGAAGGTCGGCATGCCGTCGTTCGTGGTGACCCTGGCGCTGTTCATCGCCTGGCAGGGCGTGATCCTGCAGCTCATCGGCGAGGGCGGGACGCTGGGCTTCCGCGACCCGGTGCTGATCGCCGTGGCCAACGGCAGCATGTCCACCCTCGGCAGCTGGCTGCTGTTCCTCGTCGCCGCCGGCGGCTACGCGGCGGTGCTGCTGATCCGGCAGGTCCGCCGCCGCCGGCTCGGGCTCGTCGCGCAGCCCGACGGGCTGGTGTACCTGAAGATCGCGGCCGTGGTGGTGCTCGGCGCCCTCGCGACCTACCTGCTCACCCTGAACCGCTCGCCGGGCGCGCTGCGGATCGCCGGCGTGCCGTACGTCGTGCCGATCCTGCTGGTGCTGCTCGTCGCGGGCACCTACCTGCTCGACCGCACCCGCTTCGGCCGCCACGTCTACGCCGTCGGCGGCAACCGCGAGGCCGCGCGCCGGGCCGGCATCGACGTGGTGAAGATCCGCGCGGCGGTGTTCGTCATCTCCGCGGGGCTGGCGGCGCTCGGGGCGATCATCTACTCCTCGAAGGTCGGGTCGGTGTCCCCGGCGGCCGGCGGCGGCAACACGCTGCTGTTCGCCGTGGGCGCGGCCGTCATCGGCGGGACGTCGCTGTTCGGCGGGCGCGGCCGGATCAGCAACGCCGTGATCGGTGGCGCGGTGCTCGCGACGGTGAACAACGGCATGGGCCTGCTCGGCCAGCCCGCCTCGGTGGTGTTCATGGTCAACGGCGTCGTCCTGCTGCTGGCGGCGGGCGTCGACGTGCTGTCCCGGCGTCGATCGGCCGTCGCCGGCCGGTGAGCGGGCGCAGCGGGCGAGCGGCGCGACACCGCGCGCCCGCCCCGCGCCCCCCGCTCGCGGGTCGACCGGCCGTCGGGGAGGGGGCGTGGTGAGCACCGGGGTCGGCGACGTCCCCGCCGGGGGGATCGCCGTCCCCGCCCGGTCCGCCACCGCGGCGGGGGTCCGGCCCGACGAGGCGCGCCGGCACAACCGGGCGGCGCTGCTGCGCCGGCTGCACGTCGACGGCGCCTGCACGCGGGCCACGCTCGCCACCGAGCTCGGCCTCAACCGCAGCACGATCAAGGCGGTGGTGGACGGGCTCGCCGAGGCCGGCGTCGTCACCGAGGCCGTCCCCCGCCAGCGCACGGGGGCGGGTCGCCCGTCGCTGATGGTGCTGCCCGACCCGCAGGCCGCCGTCGTCCTGTCCGTCGACGTGCGCGTCGACCGGGTGGCGATGGCGGTCGTCGGGCTCGGCGGGCAGATCCTGGGCCGGCACAGCTGGAACCTGCGCCGCGACACCCGCGCCCCCGGCGAGGTGATCACGCACGTCGCCGAGTCCGCCGCGCTGCTGCGCGACGAGCTGGGCGTGGCGCCGCAGGGCGTCGGGGTGGCGGTGCCCGGGGTCGTGCGCCGCGACGACGGGCGGGTGCACGAGGCGCCCAACCTCGGTTGGCGCGACGTCGAGCTGGGCACCCGCCTGCGCGCCGTGCTGGGGGTCCCGGTGCAGGTGGCCAACGACGCCGAGCTGGGCGCGCTGGCCGAGCACGTGCGCGGGGTGGCCCGCGGCGCCGCCGACCTGGTGTGGGTGTCGGCCGACTACGGCGTGGGCGGCGGCATCGTCTCCGGCGGGCGTCCGCTGCGCGGCACCGCCGGCTACGTCGGCGAGCTCGGGCACATGGGCGTCCACCCCGGGGGGCGGGCCTGCTACTGCGGCAACCGGGGCTGCTGGGAGACCGAGGTCGGGGAGCCGGCGCTGTGCCGCGCGCTGGGGCTGCCCGAGGACTCCCCGCGCGGCGTGCTGGTCGCCGAGCTGAGCTCGCTCGCCACCGCCGCGCTGCCGGGCCCGCTCGACGAGTACGCCGAGTGGCTGGCGACGGGGCTCATCACCGTGGTCAACATGATGGCGCCGGAGCTCGTGGTGCTCGGCGACCTGTTCACCGCCCTGCCCGGGTGGCTGGTGGACCGGGTGCGCACCGCGGTGCACCAGCGCAGCCTGGTCAGCCGGGCCGTCGGCGGCACGCGGATCGCGACCTCGCCCCTGGGGCGCGACGCGAAGCTGGTGGGCGCCGCCGAGCTGGCGTTCGAGCCGGTCCTCGCGGCGATGTGACACGGGAACGGGACCGCAGGACCCGGGGGTTGCGGTCCCGTCCGCCGCCGGAGGAACGAGACCGCGGGACCTGTGTGCGATCGTCCCGCCGACCGGAGGGCCGGGGTCTCGTTCCCCCGTCACCGCGGGAGTGGCGGGTCGGGTGGGGGAGCGGGGTCAGGCGGCGGCGAGCAGGGCGGCGCCGGAGTCGGTGAGGGCGACGGGGCCGTCCGCTGCGGTGATGAGCCCGGCCGCGCGCAGCCGCAGCCCGGCGAACTGGTCGGCCAGCGCCAGGCCGTCGACGGCGAGGCAGCCCGAGCCCGAGCACGTGCAGCGGCCGGCGGCGACGGCGCGCAGGACGGAGCGGTCCCGGGGGGTCAGGGCGGGCGCTGCGGTGGCGGTCATCGGGGTCTCCTTCCCGGCGTCCCTGCCGGTTGTGACCCCCAGGATCCGCCGGACCGGGCGCCGGGCCGATACCGCTGCCCCCCGCACCGCGGGGCGCGATCCCGACCCCCCGGGTGGTGCCAGCCCCACCCGGCGCCGGTCTCCCCGACGCGCTCAGGCGGTGACGCCCACCCGCCGCACGCCGCGCCGCAGCCCGACGCACCCGATGCACAGCACGCACCCCTCGCAGTCCACGCAGCCCAGGCACAGCACGCACCCGCGGCAGCCGACGCAGCCCAGGCACCCGACGCACGCGACCAGCGCGACCGACAGCAGGCTCAGCACCGACCCGGCGATGCCGGCGCTGCCCGACACGGCGACGCTGCCGGCGACGCCCGCGCTGCCCGACACCGCGACGCTGCCCGCCACCCCGGTGCTCCCGGCGACGGCCACGCTCCCCGCCACGCCCGCGCTGCCCGCGACGGCCACGCTCCCGGCGACGCCGACGCTGCCGTCCACGGCGTCCCCGTCGCCGCCGTCCACCGCGACCCCGCCCTGCCGGGGGACCGCGACCTCCCGGTCGCTCTTGTCGTTCCCGCCCGTGCCGTGCCCGCCCATGGCGTCCCCCGCCCGTCGCCGTCCTCGTCGGGCACAGCCTGCCGCATGTGACGCGCGCGGCGGTTGCCGCGACCCACCCGGGGAACCTGCCAGTCGTGTCCGACCCCGCACCCGCCCCGTCGACGCCCGCCACCCGCACCGCCGCCCTGGTGTTCCAGACGCTCGCGCGTCTGCGCGGGGGCCGGCGGGCCGTCCACACCCGTGGCGCGCTCTTCACCGGCCGCCTCGAGCTCGACGGCGGAGCGCTCGGGAGCGACGCACCGACCGTCGCCGCCCTCGGCGGCCCGGCCGTGCACACGGCGCTGGTGCGCCTGTCGAAGAACGCCGGCACGCCCGGGTCGCTGCCGGACATGCTCGGCGTCGCGATCCGGCTGACCGACTCCGACGTCGGGCCCGTCGACCTGCTGTTCGCCACCGTCGGCCGGCACAAGGCCACCGGTGCGCTGCTCGCCCCGACCACCGGCTGGTGCGCCCGGCCGTACAGCACCCTGCTGCCGTACCGGGCCGACGGCGAGCGGGTGACGCTGGGGCTGCGCCCGGAGGAGCCCCACCGGGCGCGGGGCACGGACCCGCAGGACGTGCGGAAGGCGGTGCGGACCGGGCCGCTCGCCTTCACCTTCGTGGAGAAGCGGGCGTACCGGCCGTGGGCGCCCATCGGGCGCCTGGTGCTCGACCTGCCGATGCCCGACGGCTTCTCCGACGACGGCCCGGGCGGCGCGGACCCGGTGACCTACGAGCCGGTCGTGAACGCCCACCCCCGGCTGCTGCCCGTCCGCCCGTTCGCCGCGATCCGCACCGCCGCCTACACCGGTTCGCGACGCGGCCGCGGCGTCGACGAGGCGTTCGCCCTGCAGCAGGGCGGGGCGCTGCGGGACGCGCCGATCCCCGAGCCGCTGCGGCAGGGGCCCGCCGGGGACTGACACCCCGGCCCGACACCGGCGGGGACACCCCCGGCCGGCCGGTACGCGCGGTGGTGGCCCGCCGACCGGCGGGTTAGTGTCGTCGATACCCCGCGGGAGCCTCGCGCCGAGGCTGAGAGGGCGGCAGGCGGCCGTCGACCGTTCGCACCTGATCCGGTTCGCACCGGCGTAGGGAGGAGCCCTCGTGGCCAGCACGTCCCTCCGCACCGCACCCGCCCGTCTCGCCCCGTTGCTGGCCCTGCTGCTCCTGGTCAGCGCCTGCGGCGGCGGCGCTCCCGCGGCGGCGCCCGAGCGCACGCCGA